>DASXDR010000041.1:0-5881 GCA_036490535.1 Tepidisphaeraceae bacterium
CGTAAGCTTCCAGCGTTACCTTCCGTGGCGATTTGCTTGTCTGCATCCTGCATCTTCTATCCAGCAAAACCCAATCGCGCCACCGAACATGCGCCGAACTTTATAAGTTTTCTACAGAGCAACTCCCGACCCCTTTGAATTTCCCCCTTTGAATTTCCCCGACCCCTTTGAATTTCCCCTTAACACTCGTATTAGAATTCGATGGCAAAGCGCCTGTGCGCAAACAATTTAGCCCTACGGAATAATGCTTCGCAGTTGTAAAACTAGAACAGACAGAATCAAGTCCATATCTAATCGCTTTGTCGCGACTGAAAGACAATATCGCCTTGATTTTATTTGTTTCTTTTCGTTCTCAAGCCTGATGGGCTTGGACGAGAAAAACAATATTTGCCGCCGCCACATGGAGAGCAAAGGCTGCAAGGTAATCGGGCACGTCCACGGGGATTCCGCCCTGCCCATGTCCCGCCTTTTTGTTTCGAACGGTTGGGAGCCCGGACTGTAATAGACTCTGTAAACTGGTAAATTCGGATGTTAGCTCAGCAGGAATTACACCATTTTGCACGAGCACATCGATCAATTTGCTCGCAGTCGCATTTTGCGAAACAGTGTACCGGCGCAAGTCACAAATTACTCTCATCGTACTCTCAAAGGCTTTTTCCGCTTCGGTGATTGCCTCTTTGTACCGGTTGTGTCGGTAATGATTGTGAGCTTTGAGAAACTCTTCCTGTGCGCCCTCAAAATCCGGCGCGGATAAGAGAACCAATGCTGGCTTCACGATCTCGGCATGAACGAACTGCGAATCAACCTTTATTATTTCACCGCTTTGAAACTGATATCCGACGGCATGCTCTTGGAACCTATAATTAAGTTCCAAGATCGAAGCGTCACAATCAGAACGGGTATTTCGTCTTTCACGGATGTAGCGATCGACGCAGCGAAATGATAGCTCTATCAGATCAAGGCAACCGGGAACGTCTCCGCTCAGGATGAAGTTAGCACAATCTACATATGGATTCTCATATTGATTGTGCAAAAAAAACACGCCTCTTTCCCGCGCGAGCGTGTCACGTATGTAGCCCCACGCGTTATTCTCAGTGGAGTCCCTCGGAAAATCCGTCCATTCACCTATTACCTCTTTGAGGATGTGGACGACCTGCACGCGAAAGGCCGGCGGTAGAACATCATATTGATAGACGTCAGCTTGTCCGGCTTGCCGTTTTGCCTTCTCTCGCTTTGAAAATGTCTGAAAAATTCCCATAAGCAAAAGCCGGTCGGACGAGCAATATCGTCCGACCGGCCGTACAATCCGTTAGTACATCCCCCCGCCCATCCCACCACCCGGCGCACCCGCCGGCTCCGGCTTATCTTCCTTGATCTCCGAAACCACCGCATCCGTCGTCAGCATCAATCCGGCAATGCTCGCGGCATTCTGCAACGCCGTGCGTTCGACCTTTGTCGGCACGATCACGCCCATCTTCATCAGGTCGCCATATTCATGAGTCAAAGCGTTATACCCGAAGGAGACTTCGGAATTTTCCTTGACCTTCTGAGCGATGACCGACCCATCCACACCCGCATTCTCAGCGATCTGTTTGATGGGGGCTTCAATCGCCCTGCGGACGATCTCCACGCCGACGCGCTGATCATCATTGGCGCACTGCTTACGCGCCTTATCCAGAACCTTGGCCGCAGCACGGATCACCGAAACTCCGCCGCCCGGCAGAATCCCTTCTTCAACTGCTGCGCGACACGCATGCAGCGCATCTTCCACGCGGGCCTTCTTCTCCTTCATCGCCACTTCCGTCGCAGCGCCGACCTGAATCTGCGCCACGCCACCCGCGAGTTTCGCCAGGCGTTCCTGCAGCTTCTCGATGTCATAATCCGAAGTCGTGTTATTGATTTCGGTCTTGATCGCTTCGATTCTGCCCTTGATCGCCTTGGTTTCGCCAGCGCCTTCGATGATCGTCGTGTTGTCCTTGTCGATCTTCACTTTCTTCGCCCGGCCCAGCTGATTGATCTCGACATTCTCCAGCTTGATGCCCAGCTCATCGAAAATCGCCTGCCCGCCCGTGAGCACCGCGATATCCTCGAGCATGGCCTTGCGGCGATCGCCAAATCCCGGGGCTTTCACCGCCGCGACTTTCAGAATCCCGCGCAGCTTATTCACCACCAGCGTGGCCAGCGCCTCGCCCTCGAGGTCTTCAGAGATAATCAGCATCGGCTTGCCCGCCTCAGCCGCCTTGGTCAGGATCGGCACCAGGTCGCGCGCGCTGCTGATCTTCTTTTCATAAATCAGAATATACGGGTCTTCCAATTCTGCCGTCATCGTCGTCGGATTCGTCACAAAGTGCGGCGAAGAATAACCCTTGTCGAACTGCATCCCTTCGACCAGCTCAACATGCGTATCCAGCGACTTGCCTTCCTCAACCGTGATCACGCCATCCTTGCCAACCTTATCCATCGCATCCGCAATCATCTTGCCGATCTGCGGATCATTGTTCGCTGACGACGTGCCCACCTGGGCAACTTCCTTGGAATTCTCCACCTTGCGCGACATCTTCGAGAGCTCTTCAATGATCGCATCGACCGCGAACTGAATCCCACGCTGAATCTGCGTGGCATTCGCGCCCGAAGCAACGTTCTTCAAGCCTTCCGAGAAAATCGCTTCCGCATACACGGTCGCGGTCGTCGTGCCATCGCCCGCAACGCTCGAAGTCTTGGAAGCAACTTCCTTGACCATCTGCGCGCCCATGTTTTCGTAGGAATCTTCCAGCTCGATTTCCTTCGCAACCGTCACGCCATCCTTGGTAACGGTCGGCGAGCCAAAGGATTTCTCCAACACCACGTTCCGCCCCGAAGGACCAAGCGTAACCTTGACCGCCCGAGCCAATTTCTTAACACCACGGAGGATCGCCTCGCGTGCTTCCTGATCAAATGCAATTCGTTTCGCTGACATTGGTTTCTCCGATAATAGTTTCTGTATTTCTGTCTCTTGTCACGTTTCACGTTTCACGTCTTCAGAACGCTGAAAAGTGAACAAGTGAAACGCGACAATTCAATTTGCCTGCCGTTAATCGACGACGGCCAAAATATCGTCCTCGCTCATGATCATGAGCTCTTCCCCATCCAGCTTGATCTCCGTGCCGGCATAGCTGGTGAAGATCACTTCGTCACCCTTCTTCACGTTAAAGGGCGCGCGCTCACCGTTCTCCAGCCGCTTGCCATCACCGACCGCCAGGATCTTCCCACGCTTGGGTTTTTCCTTGGCGCTATCGGGAAGCACGATGCCGGATTTGGTTTTTGATTCCGCTTCCACGCGCTTGATCAAGATTTTATCACCGAGAGGACGAAGCTTTGCCATGTTCTGACTCCTTAAATAAAAAGTTCAATTGTTTCCTGTTTATGATAGTGAAGGCCATCGGTTCTGGTGGTAACGTGCCAGCGCCCGGGCCATGGACTGCAACAATAGGTTGGGATCAACCGGTTTAGCTAATATCGAAAAGATCTGCATCGACAGCGCCTCATGCTGAAGATGCGAAGTAAGCGGCGAAGCCAGCAAAATAGCCGGCGGGCATACCCGCCCCGCCTTCGCCAGATGCTCCCTCACCAGCTTGATCACCTGCAACCCCCCCAGTTGCGGCATGTGCGCATCCAGCACCGCCAGATGAATCGCCTGCTTCTCCAGAATATCTAGCGCCTCCCGCCCACTCCGCGCCGTCACCGTCTGCACTCCCTGCGGAGCCAGAAGATCACGTACCATGCAGTGCCACTGCTCCTGGTCATTCGCCAGCAACACGGTTAGACGATTTTGGTTTGGCGCAACGGTCATAATCCGAGAAGCGAATCCCGGATTAAACTATTAACAAGACTAATGCCGTGATGGTATGGGATGGTCGCAAATTAAGTCTTTTTATCATAGCGACTTATGTTCGTATGGCCTGCGTGGCAATCTTTCAGAATCTGCCAAAGAAAGCGGCCCAAGTTTTTGCGGTGCCAATGTGGCAGGAATGGAACCAATGCGTTAATAGGGATTTTGCGAGTAGACCGCCGTTCATTACGCAAAGATAATGCGGTTAAGCAATATAACCCAATAGGAGTAAAGTACATGTTTTTGGAATCTCTCGAATCGAGGCAACTACTGTCCGCAGCGCACCCTGCCGCCAAGACCAAAGTGCCGATCCCCACGATCACCGGGTTTTATGAGGGCACTGCAGTGGATACGAAAACGCATCAGACCCAGGATGTCTCCATCGACATCACCAGCGAAAGCGCCAAGGGAGTGCTCGCCGGAACAGGCACTGAAGGCACCACCAGCGGGTATGTGCTGACTGGCAAAGTCACCAACAAAGACAAGGTCACGTTCAAAATTAAATCTGGCAAGAAAACGCTTATTGCGAACGGCACCTATGCCAGTTCCGATACCAGTGCTGGTAGCGTGATCAGCGGTAAATATTCGGCACCTAAAACGCACGGCACATTCAACATAATTATGCAAGTCGGTTAATTAATAAAACCACACGGTGTCGCGCGAGTTAATATTTTTCACATAGCCGCTCGCGCGGCAGAAAAGGCTGAATTGCGGCAATCCACACGCGAATGCCAGTGATGGTCTAGCCTCATAGGGACCGGCGGACGCAAGGCTATTTAATGATGGGAGTTCTATCGCACGTCGGCTTGTTCCGGGCCGGTGACGGTGGCTTGGAAGAGGTCTTTGGTGGTTTCGTTGCGGAGGTGGACTTGTTGGCCGTAGGTGGCGGATTCGAGGGCGCGGGCCTGGGTTTGGAGGCAGATGCCGCCTTGGCGGACGTTGACGGTGACGAGCTGGCCGGTGCGGATCATGGGGACGGCGGCGACTTTGCGGGCGGTGATGAGGGTGCCAATCTTCATATCCATGGCGGCTTGCTGGTTGACGATTTGGGATTTGGTGAGCAATTGATCGTCATCTAAATGGTCAACCAAGACACGTTGCTCGGTGAGATCGGTGTCGCGGATGATCTGGTTAAACTGAACGGAATTGGCCGTGACGACCTGGTTTTGCCAGCCGCGGGCGACTGCGGCGATGTGCGCGCTTTGCGAGGATCGACCGGCGCGCAGGGTGATGTCCCAGCTTACATTTCCCAGGTTATGCAGGCGGGAGGGAGCGATTTCGAAAGTGAAGGGGGGGTTGGTCATCCCCAATAGTTTGTCGTCGCGTGGGTCGAATTTGATCTGCAGGGAATCGACCGGCATTTGCAGGCGATTGGCGAGGTCGGCGGTCAGAGCGTCTTCGAGGGTGGAGATGGGGGAGTCGGCGTGATGGGAAGAGCTCGCTACTGAAGTAGCTAGCCCGTTATCAGCCGAAGGCTGTGTGGCGCTTTTGGATTGTTCGGTGGCTTGGGTCCATTGCACGAGGGCGGCGGTGCGGTCGATGGGCTGGTCGATGCGGGTGACGGTGCAGGCGGCCGAGCCAGTGAAACGAACGGCAGCGGGCGAGACGCCGGCGCCTTGGAGCATATTTAAAATGTCGTCGGCTTTAACGGAGGCGAAAGATTGGTCGGCGAAACGCGATAGAACCAGGTCGGCGACGGGCTGAAACACGGCATCGTCGTCGTGGCTCCAGCGGCAGATTTGTTTCAATGTGATGGTAGAAGAATAAACCGTCGCTTCGGATTGGAGCTCGAGCGTGCCAATGCGAAAAGCGGGGAGCATGAATTGATCGGTGTTGGCGCGGGCAATAGCGGCAGAAAGAAGCAGGAGAAGGAAAGTCTGAATTGTGAAGGCTGAAGTCTGAAAAAGACGCGGATAAGTAACTGGAGATTTCATGGCTTTCTCTATAGGTGCATTTTTCAGCTTTCAGACTTCATCCTTCAGCCTTTATTTAGCTGCGTCGCAGGTTGGTTAT
>DASXDR010000042.1:0-12352 GCA_036490535.1 Tepidisphaeraceae bacterium
ATCAGATGGATGCCACCAACATCAATCCGAGCGTGCGTGATCTTGCGTTTGTGCGTTTTATTTTTCCCCTGCCAGTCAGTTGGCGATTCTGGCACGCGCAAAATTGGACCCTCCCACCCTGGGGCGGCGCGCTGGGTTTCAGCGGCGCTGCGTCCTATTCCAGCATCTTCTGGGTTGCGCTTTTTACCGTTATCACGCTCGTCGCCACTTTTCGATTGAAATATTCCAGCTACGGCCGAGCGCTTTTGAGCATTCGTGAAGATGAGATCGCGGCCCGTGCCTGTGGCGTTAACACCACGCGCTTTAAAGTCCGCGCGTTTATGTTCAGCTCATTTTTTGCTGGCGTAGCAGGGGCTCTCTATGCCATGAAGATTGGCACGATTAACGCTGGCGAGCTGGGATTCTTAAAATCCTTCGACATCATCATTATGGTGGTGCTGGGCGGAATGGGGTCGATTTCCGGGGCGGCGCTGGCGGCGATTCTGCTTACGCTTTTGCCTGAGCTATTGCGAAGTCCGCCGGACCTTTGGCCGTGGGGTGTGGTGATTGCGGCGGTCGTTGCGGTTTTGGTTCTGATCATGGCTCCCAAAAAGCGTGGACCGCTGATTACGCTCATCGCCGTTTGTGCAGGTTGGGAAGCCATGCGATGGCTTGCGATCTGGCGAGGAATCGATCTGTCCGAATTCCGAATGATTATTTATGCGTTGGCGCTGATTGTGATGATGATCGTGCGGCCTCAGGGATTGTTCGGCCTGCACGAGATTTGGGATTACTTCCCGTGGAAACGAAAATCCTCCAATCAAACCTTACCTGAAGATATCAACACTGAAATCAAACACCGTGTCGATCCGCCCGAACATCCGCCGTTGCTGACAATTGCCGATCTTTCGATCCATTTTGGCGGGCTGCATGCGGTGCAGAATTTTTCCATGACGCTACCGCCCAATCGGCTTTTCGGTCTGATCGGCCCCAACGGAGCCGGCAAAACGACCGCGTTCAATCTGCTCACCGGCGTTTATCATCCCACCAACGGTTACATCCACCTCTCTGATCGCAACATCACCGGCCAGCGCCCGCACCGCATCGCAGCGGCGGGCATGGCGCGTACGTTTCAGAATATTCGCCTCTTTTCCGATCTGACCGTGCTGGATAATGTCCGCATTGCCTGCCAATTGCGGCATCATTTTGGTATGTGGTCCACCGTATTTCGCACGCCCGGATCATTGCGCGAGGAGAGAGCAATCACCGCTGAATCGAAGCGCCTGCTTTCACTATTTGGCCTTCTCGATCGTCAAAACGAACAGGCCCGCAATCTTCCCTACGGCGATCAACGGCGTTTAGAGATCGCCCGTGCGTTGGCTACCCAACCGAAAGTTCTCTTGCTCGATGAACCGGCTGCGGGGATGAACCCACACGAAAAATTGGAGTTGATGCGACTGATCAAGTTCATTCGCAACCAATTCGACGTTGGGATTATCCTGATCGAACATGATATGAAGCTGGTCATGAGCATCTGCGAGCAGATTACCGTGCTCGATCATGGAGAGATCATTGCTGTCGGTACGCCTGAACAAATTAAGGCCGATTCGCGCGTTATCGAAGCGTATCTTGGAGAAGAATCGCTGAGCGTTTAATCATCATGCTCCTGAAAATCGAAAATCTCCAGGTGAATTACGGCGCGATTCGAGCGTTGCGCGGCGTTTCACTGGAAATCGCCGAGGGCGAAATTGTTACACTGATCGGCTCCAATGGCGCCGGTAAGACCACACTTCTGCGCACGATTTCTGGCCTGATCCATTCCGCCGGCGGTGCGATCTGGCTAGCACCTCAAATCGCACTGCATCACGCCCGGCCGCATGAAATTGTGGCTCTAGGCGTTTCGCAAGTTCCCGAAGGTCGGCAGATTTTTCCGCAAATGACGGTGCGAGAAAATCTTTCGCTGGGAGCGTATCAACGGAAGAATCGCCAGCAGATTCGTACCGATATGGAGCGGATGTTCAGCCTATTTCCCATTCTCGCTGAGCGCCGCCAGCAACGAGCGGGCACACTATCTGGCGGCGAACAGCAAATGCTCGCCATCGGGCGAGCGCTGATGGCCAGACCTAAATTGCTCTTGCTGGATGAACCATCGCTGGGTCTGGCCCCCCTTGTAGTGCGTAAAATTTTCCAGATCATTCGTGAAATTAACCAGGCTGCCACAACTATTTTCCTCGTCGAGCAAAATGCGCATATGGCTTTGCAAGTTGCTAATCGCGCGTATGTCATGCAGACCGGCGAGGTGATCCAAACTGGGAAAGCTGCGGATTTGCTTAAGGATCCGCAGGTGAAGGCTGCCTACTTGGGGGGATGACTTCGTCTCGCGAAAGGTTATCTCCGGTTATTACCGCGACGTTGTGCTGCTGATTGGTAAACACATTTTCGTAATGTGCCAAGCCGGGCTCATCCTGTTCAAAATGATACATCGTCACGAGCGGTTCCGCGGGCAGCGAGATATCCAATCCCGGTGCCACTGGTCGGTTATCGAGTGGAAAGTATTCCCGCAACCCTTCTGAAATTTGTTCTTTATTTGATATTTCACTGAAGGTACGATGCGCTAAAATTTTACTGAATTCTACAGGACCGACATCGAATTTCAGCACAAAGATATTATCGCCCGGCAACATCTGCCACCAATATTGGAAATGCGACATTGACTTAGGCACTTGGTCGGAGACGACCTCGCGATACACTGACGCTGATGACGGGAAGGGCCTCAACCACGCAATTCCGATCAGTGTCGCAAAGGTTGGAAACCCCCACGACAACAAATCCCGGCGTAGCAGCTTGCGGTGAATCACCAGTTCGATAACGGTTCGGATCGCAAATCCGACGGCAACTAGAATCGGATACAATATCGGAAGCGCAAACAATAAGAATATTCTCGCAAGGCCCGATCCTGCGCGGAGATTACTCCCGGCTGAATAGGCGAGATAAATGAAAAGCGCGGCGGTAAAACAGATCAATGAACCGCAGAATAGCAGTAACGTCTTTTTCTTCTTTGGCAAAACGATAATTCCCAAAATGAAGCAGACCAGCGACGAAAATGCGAGCAAAGAAGCTATCATGTGTGAATTCTATTTTGGGATCTGGAAAATCGATTATATATCCTTTGATCTCGGTTGGAGAATTTAGCTATGGCAGCGGTATCGAATCAATATTATCAATTATCTAAACAGCACTATGCCGACGCGGGCGTCGATGTTGAGCGAGCGCTAAAAACGCTGAATACGATTTCGATATCCTTGCATTGCTGGCAGGGGGATGATGTTGGCGGATTTGAAAATGCTGGCAGCCTGGCGGGCAGTGGGTTGGCGGCGACGGGGAATTATCCCGGCAAGGCGCGTACAGCGGATGAATTGCGATCCGATCTGGATCAGGCCTTCTCGCTCATCCCCGGCAAACATCGGCTCAATCTTCACGCGCTTTATGGGGAGCATAAAAAGAAATTGGCAGATCGGAACAAGCTCGATTCCAAAAATTTCACTGGCTGGGCGCAGTGGGCAAAGGAAAACAAGATTGGTATGGATTTTAATCCTACCTTTTTCGCTCATGCTAAGGCTGCCGACGGATTCACGCTTACCAGCCGCGATGAAGCGAAGCGAAAATTCTGGATTGAGCATGGAAAGGCCTGTCGACATATCGGCGAGTATTTCGGTCGCGAGCTGGGCACGCCTTGTGTCACTAATATCTGGATTCCTGACGGGTACAAAGACACGCCCATCGATCGTAAAGGCCCGCGCGAGTTACTCGCTCAATCACTGGATGAAATTCTTGCCGAGAAAATCGAAAAGCGATTCAATCTCGATGCTGTCGAGGGAAAACTCTTTGGCATCGGCTCGGAAAGCTATGTCGCTGGCTCACACGAGTTTTACCTGGGCTATGCCATTAAGAATAAAATTTTATTGTGCCTCGACGCGGGCCATTTCCATCCGACCGAAAGCATCGCTGACAAAATCTCTGCCGTGCTGATGCATCTCAATGAAATTCTGCTGCACGTCAGCAGGGGAGTGCGCTGGGATTCGGATCATGTGGTGATTTTGAATGATGACCTTCGGGCGATTGCTGAGGAAATCGTGCGCGGCAATTACCTCAAGCGCGTGCATATCGGGTTGGATTATTTTGACGCCAGCATCAATCGTGTCGCGGCGTGGGTCATTGGTACCCGAGCAATGCTCAAAGCTTTGCTCATCGCGCTGCTTGAGCCCACGCAAAAACTCAAAGACTTGGAATTAGCAGGCGATTTCACACAGCGACTGGCATTGCTGGAAGAAATCAAAATGCTTCCCTGGGGAGTTATCTGGGAAGAATATTGCCAGAGGAATAATGTCCCGGTGGCAAATTGGATGGGGGATATTCGCAAATACGAACAGAGCGTTTTGTCTAAACGGAAGAGTTGAAGCGTTCTCAACCTGAATCGAAAGACCCACGGATGGCCATCCGCGGACTTTGGTGGTGCGTTTAAGATTTAGACGGACATTGCGAGCATTTGTCGCAATTGGGCCAAGGCGTATACCGCAGCTTCGCGCTCGCAGGCTCCGATAACGGTTCCCGGTTGCGCGCCGGCACCTATCCAACCTGCACGGTAACAGTTGAACTTGGCATGATGTTTGATCGAAAGCTGGAGGCCGGCTTCCTCAAATTGCCGTTTGATTGCCTCTACGGAAGGAAATTTTCGCCCATCGGCCAGCGAATTCAAATCCGCTTCCTCGGTGGGCTGCCAACCGGTCTGGTAAAGCCGCTCGATTGCATATTCTAATGTCATGACCTCGTCCTTTCCCCGCGCATGCCAAAAACTGTAAGGGGGCCAATATGTATCGCCAGCCAACGCAAAAATCAAGAAAATTTGTCGCATTCGGGGAATAAAATTTCAGACATGGAGGAGGTTCAGCAGCCGATTAAAGTCTAATGGCTTACGGAGATAAGTCACAGAATCATCACCCAATGCTTCTTTTAAGCGCTCTATACTGGAAGCGGTGATCAGCACCGCCGGTATCGCCGGATGTTGCTGAGATAGGCGTTTAATTAGCTCCAAGCCGCTCATGCCGGGAAGGTCAAGATCCACCAGCGCCATCTGCGGATGTCCGCCATGGTTCAGAAGTTGGAGCGCTTCTTCCGCCGATGCCGCCGTCCTGATTTGATATCCCTTGCTATGAAGGAGCAATGCTAAGGCTCGCCGGGAAATTTCTTCATCCTCCACCAAAAGCAGTTCCTCAACCGGCTGCGATTCTGTAGTGAGGGAGGCGACCATACTTATGGCTAACCGCAATCGGAGTGCCAATTGCTATGTGTCTGGGAACAAGACGTTATATTGGACCCCATGAGTGAAACCGGCCCACGTTTTATCGACCCCTCCCGAAAGCATCGGGCAGCTCACCGTGACCGCATGCATGCCGAGGCGCATTCCCAGCAGGAAGAACATCATGCCCCTATTCTCGATCATGTGCTCGTCTCGCGAGGTAAGCCGGAGCTGATTGAAGAGGAGAGCGCGTTAAAGGAATTGCTGGAACATCTTCGTCATGCTGGCACATTCGCATTCGACAGCGAGTTCATCGGCGAACTCACTTATGTCCCAAAATTGTGCCTTATCCAGGTTGCTACGACCGAGCGTATCGGGCTAATTGATCCTCTTGCGAATATCGATCTCATGCCCTTCTGGGAATTGGTTGTGGATCCGGCTGTGAAGAAAATCGTGCACGCGGGCGATCAGGATATTGAGCCTGTCGTCCGCTTCACCGGAAAATCGCCGGCGAATTTGGTGGATACGCAGGTGCTGGCTGCTTTCGGCGCTATGGCCTATCCAGCCTCGCTGCAAAAGCTCGTGCAGACGACCTTGCATTTCAAACTTGGCAAGGGGTTAACGTTCACGCATTGGGATCAGCGACCGTTATCTGAAATGCAGCTGCGCTATGCCGCGGATGATGTGCGTTATCTTCCGGCGTTGGCGGAGGAATTGAGCCGACGGGCTGAGGAAGCTGGCAACCTCGAAATCGCTCGACAGGAATGTGCTTTGCGCAGCGACGCGTCGCGCTTTCGGGATGATTCGTCAGAGCAATACACCCGCATACGGGGGGCCAGCAATTTATCGCGCACGCAGCTCTCGGTGCTTCGTGAGCTCTGTATCTGGCGCGATGCCACTGCCCGCACCGAAGATGTGCCCACGCGCGCCCTGCTACGCGACGATGTGCTGATTGGCCTGGTGCGCACACCGATAAAAGACGCTGGCGATGCGGAAAAAGTCCGTGGCATGCCGCGTCCGGTCGCCAAGCGCTTTGGCGCTGAAATCGCCGCCGCCGTCGCCCGTGGTCACGCAGTCCCACCCGAGCAGCGGCCGTTCATTGCTACCCATGAAGAATCCCCGCGCGAACGATTCGAAATCGATTCGCTCTGGGCACGCTTTCAATGCAGTTGCTTCGAGCGAAAAATCGATCCCGTCGTCGCTGCCAGCAGAGGCGATATCGCGGAGTTTTATCGAAAAACAAAAAAGGGTGAAAACGTAAATGATCATCCCCTCGGCACCGGCTGGCGCGGGCAGATCATGCCGCCCCTGGGGCTGGCCCAAACACCGCTTGATGTAAAAGGGTGACCGGATGGACAAATCGAATGCTCGCTCCCGCGTTGGCTTGCAAATGCATTTGGCAGCCGATGTTTCCCGCCACGCAAATGCTCGCTTTGGTTGATCGCACATTGGCGATCTTCCGCTGCGCGAGCTTGGCCGCCATGGCGGGCTCGGTCAGGTTATAGGTTCCCGCTGCCCCGCAACAGAGATCGGATTCCGGGAGTGGCACGATCTTCAATCCCGGAATTTGCGCCAGCAATCGCCGCGGCGCCGCTACTACTTTCTGTGCGTGTGCCAGATGACACGCATCGTGATAGGTCACCGTCTGCTCCACACGATATTTCATGGCTGGCAATCCCAGGTCCAGCAAAACCTCTGAAATATCGCGCATGCGCTTCACGAATTCCTGCGCTCGCCAGGCGTATTTTTTATCTTCGCGCAGAACAAAATCATATTCGCGCAACATCGCGCCGCAGCCGGCAATCGTGGAACACATGTAATCCACTTTCGGCCCATTGATCGGGAGCATTGCATCGATATTCTGCCGCGCCATTTTCTGGGCCGGTCCATCCGCACCGTTATGCATGTGGATCGCCCCGCAACAGGTTTGTCCGCGCGGAATAATCACCTCTGCTCCGCAAGCTGAAAGCAATTCGACCGCCTGCCGATTCAGATCTTCGCCGAAGACCGAGCCCACGCACCCGGGAAAGAAAATCACTCGGCGTGTTCCTTCATCTTGCCCCAACTTTACATTGCGAGTGCCCCCCTTAGCGGGCGTGCGGCGTGGTAGTGCGCGCGGCCAGATTTTCCCGGGCGGCAGCATGCTCTCCATCTTCTGCATTCCCGCTGGAAGCGCATGCACCAATCCGGATTTGCGTACCAGAAAATTATACATTCCCAGCTTCTGCAAAATTCGTGGTGGCAATAGCGCCATTTTCAGCCGAAATGGCTTGGTCAGCACATGAAAAAACATCCAGCGGATAAACCGATTCTGCGGCGGACGAGTCTTATCCAGCTGCGCCCGCGATTCCTCGAGCAGTTCATGATAAACCACACCCGAGGGACAGGCCGTCTCGCATCCCCGGCAATCCAGACACAAATCCAAATGCCTGCGCACCGTATCGGTTGCTTCAATCCGCCCATCGGCCAATCCCAGCATCAACTGAATCCGCCCGCGCGGACTATCCCCCTCATAGCCGGTCGCCACATAAGTCGGACATGCCGGCAGGCACAATCCGCAATGCACGCAGGAAAGCCCGCGCGAATATGTCCGCTGATCCAGATGAATTGCCTTTTCGCCCATAATTAGCGGCGGTGCAAAGCACCGCGTTAAATTCCATTACTTAAATTCCAAAACGCAAACTCTAAAGTTCCAGTTCCATTCTAACTTTTCTCGATAGCCGGGACTCAACGAGTCCCGGAATTCCCAGAATTCCGGCGGTCGTTGACCGCCGGCTATTTGTCATCTAATTCCCTCGCGGCAGCGCCGCCAACTTATTCTCCGGATCAAACGCCTTCTTCAATTTCTCTAAAATCAATTTCTCGGATTCATTCATCGTCACCGCTACCAATCCTCCATCAGTAATGGACCGGAATACCACGCTTCCGCCCATCGCCACTGCCGCCCCGCGAATCGCATTGAGCACTCCATCGTCCGCTCCGCCCAGCACAATTCCAAATGCGGGATCAGCAACCCAATCCTCCAGCGAAATCGCCGAAATAAAATCGTCGATTCGCGCCGGTGGCACACTGGCTCGGAACATCCAGGGCCAATTGCCCCAAGGCCCCCGCACGCGCCACCGCTCCTGCCGCAGTCGCATTTCCTTCTCTAAATCCATCGCTGAAATTTCTTTCGGATCATATGCCGCCACGGATTTCCGATAAAATTCCAACTCCGTTGCATCCCCCAGATAACCTACCAGCAGCTCGCGCTGATCCATCATTGCCCACGCTGGCCGCGCCGCCGTTGGAATCATCCTCTCGATAATCTCCCGCTCCGGCGCGAGTCTCGCTACCATTGCCTGCGTTGCTTTCCGATAAGCGCGCGTCGTCACTGCCACAATTTTCCCAAACCGATCCGATTGCCCCACCATCAATTTCCCCAGATCATACCCCGCCACATTTTTGATCGGCACCCCGCCGGCTGTGATCAACTCCCCCTTGCCATTAACAAACTGCACCCCCAGCAATAAATCCCGCCACGCCCCAAACCCCAACCGCAATGGCCCGGTCGAATTAATGCTGATCAACGACTCAATTGTCGCATCCACCGGCCCATCAATCGGCAACCACTGATCATTCTGCCCCAATTTCTCTTGCACCGCCGCCAACGTGCAATCCGCCGAGATCACCGCCGTCAAATCGCTCACCAAATGCTCAATCTGCCCCAGTGGTACCCAGGGCTGGCGAGGAGAGCGAAAAGTTCCATCACTCATGGCGTCGGAGTTTACCCGAATCCGCCGAAAAGCCCACGGCACTCATTCGTCCGATTCCAAACCCAACTTCAAATGCGCAAAATTTTTCCTTTTTGATTGACAAATTCTGACATGGATTGGCAATATAATTCAGCTATCCGCACGATAGGAAGAACGTTATTTCTATCGAAGATGGTAGAATCATACTTATTCAACCAAGGTAAACCTTGAGCTACGACATCAACTTCTGGAAGCTCGAGTGCCCTATTATGGAACCACCGATCGAGGTGTACCGTCGCCTATCTATGGGTGATAGCGTTTCCGGTTTAGTTGCCCTCCCTATCGGTGAAATCAACGCTCGCTTGCAGGTCGCATTTCCCGCGTATGACCCTATTAAGCCATTCCCGAGCTTGCAAACCGCGGGGGGGCGATTGAGGTTTTTTCGTCGAAGCAGCACTTTCGCTTCGATCTTCGCGGCGATTGTTGGCCAGAAGCGCAGCAGATTGTCGAAATAATGTCTGGTTTCGATTGTCCAATGTTCGATCCCCAAATAAGTAGGCGTTACGATGCAGAAGGCGGAACAGCATTAGGGGAGATACCAAATTTCATAAGACCGCGAACGGGCATTAATGCCGCCAGATGGGCAGAACAGGCCGCAGCCCTGGAGCAACTGCGCCAGCAAGTGTTGGCCCGAATCGAGGATAAGACGAAGCGCACAGCGCAGTAGGGAGGGCACTGCCCACCAATTTAAAAATATGGTGAGCAGTGCCCTCCTACAAAACTTAGAACTACCCTCTACCATGCGTATACTCTCTCCCATGAACGAACCACTCCCCGTCGGCGTTGTCGGTTGCGGCCGCATGGGCAAACTCCATGCGCGTGTCTATTCCCAGATGCCCAGCGTTAAGCTCGTCGGCATTTTCGATGTTGATCACGAACGTGCCCAGGAAGTTGCTGACGAATACAAAACCAAAGCTTATTCCAACCTGACCGATCTAGTGCAGGATGTTGCCGCCATCACCTTGGCCGTCCCCACAAATTTCCATCTCGAAACGGCAAAACCTTTCCTCGAAAAAAGCATCGCCTGCCTGATCGAAAAACCCTTGGCCCGGAATTCTCATGAATGCCGGCAGATCCAATCGCTCGCGCAGCAGCACGCCGCTACCGTGCAGGTCGGCCACATCGAGCGCTTCAACCCCATCATCCGCTCCCTCTCTCGCCTGGGCATCAGTCCTCGTTTCATGGAGGTCACCCGCATTTCTCCCTTAACCTTTCGTTCCATCGACGTCGGCGTCGTCCTCGACATGATGATCCACGACATCGACATTGTTCTGATGCTCGCTCGTTCCAAGGTTTCGCGCATCGATGCCGTCGGCGTCAGCGTCATCGGCCAGGTCGAGGACATCTGCAATGCCCGCCTCACTTTCGAAAATGGCTGCGTCGCTAACCTCACCGCCTCCCGCCTTGCTCTGAAGACCGAGCGCAAGCTGCGTCTCTTCTCCCCAGAAAGCTATGTCTCGCTGGATTATCAGAAAAAATATGGCATCGTCGCCCGCCGTTCGGGCAATCTCGACGCCATCCGCCAGGCCGTCCAGAAAATCCGTGCCGGCGAAGTCGAAGATTTATCCCAGCTCAATTACGCCGACCTGGTGAACGTCGAAGAATTGCAAATTGACGACACCGAACCCCTGCGTGCCGAGCTGGATGCTTTCATCGAAGCGGTCGTGCAAAAACATCGCCCCATAGTCAGTGTTGAAGACGGCACCGCCGCCGTCGAAGTCGCCGAACGCATCGTCGAAGCCATCGGCAATCAGAATGTCTAGCGCGCCATGACGAAATTTGCATGAGGGAATGCGATGTATTTGAATGTATCGGAATGAATATTTAACGGATAAAAAATCTACAATTTTTCTCTTGCAGAGGTTGCTTTGGGCTGTTACTATGAATTCCGTAATTTCCCAAGGCTAAAAATTGGGTGCGTGCGTATGGAGAGAGGTTTTGTGCCATGCGCTGGTTCTGTCATTTCTGTGCAATAGGGGTTTTAGCTGCCTCCAGTGTCGCTCTGGCGACGCCGAGCTACACGGCGGTGTTTTTGCCCACAAGCGGCTATACGAGCACGTACGCCGTTGGAATCGCTAACGGCCAAATTGTTGGCTATTCTACCGAATATCCAGGTGCCGGGCTTCTTTGGAACAGTCCAACCGCAGCACCGATTGTTATGACGCCAGTAGGTTACGACGGTTCAGGTCTTGGCAGCACAAATGGAACAATACAAGGCGGGGATTCGGGCATTGCCGGCGAGGGACATGCGATGATTTGGAGCGGGCAATCGAACGACTATATCGATCTTAATCCACCGGGATTTATCTACAGCGGTATTTCGGGCATTGGAGGTGATCAAGAAGTTGGTAATGGCGCCAGCCCAACGACAAGTACGCTGGGTGACGCACTTCTATGGATCGGCACGTCCAACAACGCCATCGATCTTAATCCGAGCGGATTTAATTACTCCACTGCCAGAGCTACCAATGGCACCTACCAGGTGGGAAGCGGCAACTTCACATCACAAGGGCCATCCGGTCCAGTCTCCAATACACATGCTCTTCTATGGTCCGGCTCAGCTTCCAGCGTCGTTGACCTCAATCCGCCGGGATATAGCTACTCCGAAGCGTGGGGTATCAGTGGAGATGTGGTTGCCGGCTGGGGAATATCAGGGCATAGCCAAGATGCATTGCTGTGGAATATCAGCGATGGGACGTATACCGATCTTGGTCCAGGAGAAGCATACGCGATCGCGGGTAATTATGAGGTCGGATATCGCACGGTTGGCCCGAATCACGCTATGCTCTGGGCGGGAAGCGCCGCCAGCGCCGTAGATCTGAATAACTTCCTCCCTGAAGGTTACGCATCTATCGCGTATGGCGTTGACGCCAATGGCGACGTCGTCGGGGTCGCCTCAAATAGCAGCGGCTATTATGCGGTCGAATGGATTGCCCCTGAACCCGCATTTTTCGCTCCGATCATAACCGTTTTGGCATATTCTCACCTCAGGCGTAAATAGCGAGAACTAATCGAAAACAAATCTTTCAGCAGGGAGTTTCTATGCGTACGAAATTCAAAGGGGTCGGGAGTGGGTCGGGAGTCTTTATATAAAATGCATCAATCTATTGGGGTGGGTAGAAATGTGTTCACACTACGGGGTAATTCAAAGGGGTCGGGAGTTGCTCTGTAGAAAACTTATAAAGTTCGGCGCATGTTCGGTGGCGCGATTGGGTTTTGCTGGATAGAAGATGCAGGATGCAGACAAGCAAATCGCCACGGAAGGTAACGCTGGAAGCTTACG
>DASXDR010000059.1:0-9985 GCA_036490535.1 Tepidisphaeraceae bacterium
TGCATGATATCGTTCTGGTGGGCACGGATCAGGCGGGTGTTTCCGGGCCGCTGGCGACCGTGCAATTGCAGGTGGAAACCACTCGGCCGGTGATTAGCAATCTGGGCCTGACTCCCGCGACCGACACGGGAACCTCGGATACGGACGATATCACCAGTGATAAGCAGCCGACCGTCACGGGTCAGGGCGCTCCCGGCGCAACTGTGACCATTTCCATTACGGACAGCAATAATGTCACCACGACCTTCCCCACGGTAACTGCTGACAGCAACGGCGTGTTTATGCTGCCGCTGCCCACTGCTCTTACCGATGGAACCTACACGGTGACTGCAGTGGAAACCGATCTGGCATTGAACACCAGCCTGCCGGTTTCGTTCGCGCTGCAGATTGTTACTTCGATTGCGACGCCTAGCGCACCGGTGCTTTCGCCGGCGAGTGATTCGGGTGTTTCCAACAGTGATGATGTGACCAACGTCACGCAGCCGACCTTTACCGGCATGGCCAACGCCGATGACACGGTAACAATTTACGAATCGCTCAATGGCGCGACGCCGACGGCGGATGGAACCGCCACCGCGGATGGTAGTGGTGATTACACCATTACACTGACCACCCCGCTGACGACCGACGGCACTTATGCGATTACGGTGAAACAGACTGATGTCGCGGGCAATATCTCGGCAGCCTCGCCGGTACTGGATGTGGCGATTGATACCACGGCCCCTGTGGTAGCGGCGGTTTCAATCAACGCGAATCAGTATGGCAGCTTCACCGGCACGGTCGGCACAATCACCGACGCGCATCCCGATGGAACTGCGACGATCACCTGGGGTGACGGCAGCACGTCAGCTGGCACGCTGCAGGCGACCTCCAACCCCGATGTATATGACATCGTCGGCACGCACGTTTACCAGAACACCGGCAGCTATTCGATCTCGATCACCGCGACCGATGAGGCTGGCAATTCGGCCTCCACGGCATCGAATGCTTCGGGCACGGCTACGGTGACTCCGCCGGCTCCTGCGGTTACCGCGGTGAACCTGAATGTGAATGAAGGCCAGGTACTGACCAACGTTGAAGTGGCTTCATTCACCAATGGCGCTCCCAATCCATCGGCCAGTGAATTCTCCGCCACCATCAACTGGGGCGATGGCACGACCACCACCGGCACGATCGTCTCCGATCCGGATCATTCGGGATATTTCCTGGTGGAAGGATCGCACACCTACACCGATGGGCCTCACACTTACACGACGACGATTACGGTAACTGCCACTGGCGTGGCTAATCCGTCCGTCGCGACTGGCACCGCCACGGTTGCGAACCTGCCGCCGAGCGTGTCGCTGGGTGGCAACTCCACAGGCTTTATCAACCAGATCATTTCTCTTCCGATCACCGCGACCGATCCCAGCACGACTGATCAGGCAGCTGGTTTCACTTACACGATCAACTGGGGTGATGGATCGGCTCTGCAAACCGTTGCCGCTACCGCCAACGATGGCACCGGTGAAGATCCCACGCACGCCTATACCACTGCAGGCAATTACACGATTACCGTCACCGCCACCGACAAGGACGGCGGCGCTACCACGGTGACCCGCGCCCTGGAAATCGCGGCGGCTCCGACAATCTCCGGCGTTGTCATCAACTCCGGCCAGACGCAGCGCTCGCACATCGATACGATCTCGTTCGATGTGTCGTCGCCGTCGGTCCCGATCAGCACGATCGACTCAACCGATCTGGCGCTGGTATTTGATGGCGAAATGCCGGGCATATCGCTGGCTGGCGCCGTGGTCACTTACACCGCCACCAGCTCCACCACCGGCCATGTGAGCATCAATCTCACTGGCGTCACGCTGGCCAACGGCGATTACCAGCTGTTTGTCTTCCCCGGCACGGGCGTGTTGCCGATCAACTTTACCAAGCTGACCGGTGACGCGGATGGCGACGGCTTTGTGACCAAAGCCGATCAGAAGATCGTCAAAGCCGACCAGGGCGCTAAGATCGGCCAATCCAATTACAACCCCGATGCCGATGTGAATGGCGACGGCGTGGTTAACTCCACCGACCTGGCTCTTCTCAAGCTGGATAAGACCAAGAAGATCAAGACCAAGGTGATCAAGCTGCAGGCGGGCAAGGTGATCAAGCCGGTTAGCCTGAGTTTCGCGTCGATTGCCACCAATGCCAATCGCGCTATTCCGCTGCAGTTGCAATTGGTGAACTCTGATCCGAGTCGGCCTCTGACGCTGAGCGAGCTGGCGCTGCTTGGCGGAGGCGCGAACTTCAGCTTCGCGGTGCTTAACCAGACCTATGGAGCTTCGACATTCACCATCGCTCCCGGCGGAACGCTGACCATTCGTGTTTACTTTATTCCTTCGGGCGCAGGCTCGTTCAGCACGCAGCTCAAGGCGCAATTGAGCAATGACGTGCAGTCGACCTATGGCGCGGTGATCGCCAAGATTAAAGGCAAAGCGACCGCGGCGAAGAAATAAAAATTAACCAGAGATGGACACGGATTGAAGAGAAGGATGAAGGCTGAAAATACCGCTTGCGGTTTAGCGGTTTTTTTCATCCTTCATCCTTCTTATTTCATCCTTTGATCTATCTGTGTTCATCCGTGTTCATCTGTGGTTAAATTCTTATAACCTTTCGCGCAACTCGGCGATGGCAGCAGCGCGGTCTTTGGTGTCGAAGATGCCGCTACCGACAACGAACCAATCGATGCCGGCATCGCGTGCAGCTTTGATGGTGTCGCGGTGGATTCCGCCATCAATCTCCAAGCGCTGGTTGGGACGGAGGCGTTTGCGCAATTGGCGGACTTTATCGAGTACTTCGGGCATGAATTTCTGGCCGCCGAACCCGGGGACTACGCTCATCACTAGAATGACGTCCACTTCATCCAGAGCGGGTAAAATGCTTTCCAGAGGCGTGGCGGGATTCAGGGTGATTCCTACGTGGCAACCGTTCTGGCGAATCTGTTTTGCCGTGGCCAGCGGATCGGTTACTGCTTCCACCTGAAACGTGACATTCTGCGCGCCGGATTTGGCGACCATTGGCGCATAACGGGCTGGCTCGCTGATCATGAGATGCGCATCGAAAAATGCAGTGGTGCATTTGCGGGCGGCGGCAATGATGGGGGGGCCAAAGGAAATGTTGGGGACGAAATGGCCGTCCATTACATCCAGATGCACGAAATCGGCGCCGTGCGAAAGAGCGTCGTTGATCTCATCGCTGAGAAACGCGAAATTGGCGGAGAGGATCGAGGCCACGATCATGGGCTGTGTGGATGTGAAGGGATCGGAGGTCATACGCCCATGTTACTATTTGGAGTGAATTCTGTTTAGCCGCCGCGGCCTCGCGGCGGATTTTGGGAGTCCCCCCGCGAGGCCGCGGCGGCTAAACCAGGGCAGTTCAATTGCTACAACGCTCGCAGCACTTCGAGATTTACCTCGTCCCAATCCCGCCCTGACGGATGTTTTTCCTTAGGAGTCTCCAGAATCTTGGGGGTATTTTTAAAACGCTTCTCGCGCACGAAGCCCTTGAATCCCTCGGCTCCGATCAATCCATGACCGATATGCGCATGGCGATCCACCCGGCTGCCCAATTCCTTTTTTGAATCATTCAAATGCAGCACTTTCACGCGCCCGACGCCTAGCCTCTGGTCGATCTCCTTCATCAATGCATCGAAACCCTTGCCGCGAAAATCGTAGCCCGCTGCAAAGAGATGAGCGGTGTCCAGGCAAACGCCCAAATGATCAGCGATATTGCTTTGCTCGATAATTGCCTGCAAATGCTCGAGCCGATGACCCAATGACGATCCCTGGCCGGCGGTGATTTCCAGGCAGGTGATCACCTGGCAATTTCCCAGCTCGTCGTAAATTTCATTCAGAGCCTGGGCGACTCGTTTCAAACCCATTTCCTCTCCGGCACCCATGTGCGCGCCGGGATGTGTTACCAGATACGGAATCCCCAGCAGCATGCATCGCCGAAGTTCCTCGATGAAAAGGTCCATGCTCTTTTGGCGCAGCGCATCATCCGGCGAGGCGAGATTGATCAGATAACTATCGTGGCTCACCGTGTGTGAAAACTTCAGACGTTCGCGGTGTGATTGCCATTGTTGAATGGTTTCTGGTTCTAACGGTTTGCATTTCCATTGCTGCTGGTTTTTAGTGAATACCTGCACGGTGTCCATTTTTAATTCTTCGGCGCGTAGCAGGGCGTTGTGCATACCGCCGGAGATTGAGAGGTGTGAGCCGAACATATTACCAAACCTTCCACCAATGATTCTTTTGGGTCGGCGCCTTTGAACTAGAAGCTCTGGAGATGACGGCTTTAGAAATACAGTCATCAATCAGCCTTAGTTCGTTAGCCGTTTCTACAGTGGATGCAAGGCGCGTTAATACAGTAAATGAGAAAACTGCAAGCCTGACATTTTGTAGCGGCTGCAAGCTAGCGATTTCCCAATAATGCAAAGACAATTCTTCCTCTCCTTCAACTGCCGTTTTGAGATAACGCGTGATAGCGGTTTCATCGGGACGCATGATGAAAATTTGGTTCGGCGCGCGTCCTTTCAGCACCTTGGCAAGCGATTCCTTATTAACATCCGTTTTCAAGGCGAGCGTCAAAATATTCAGCCGTAGTGTTCCAGAATTAGGTAGTGGGTCAGTCTGAATATTGATCGACCGGATTTCTTTTGACAACTCATGCCGCCTATGGCATGGTCCATTATATGCTTAAACGATCAAGAATGCCCCGCGATCCGAACCAACTGGCTAAGATGATTGTCGATATGGCGACTGGCCAAGCGCCGCCCGAGCCGGAATCAACAAAGAACCCGGCGGCGGTGGCACTGGGGAAGCTTGGCGGGGCAAGGGGGGGCAAGGCGAGAGCAAAAGCATTATCACCGGCCAAGCGGAAAGAGATTGCAAAAAAGGCAGCGGCCAAGCGCTGGGGATCATCACATTAGTCCAATCCATCGTCCGAATAAGTCGGCGGAGCATCGGGGGGGTCGGGAAGTAAATCTGCAAATTGGAATTGCTCCCATTTCTTCGGCATTACCTTGCGTAGTTTCCCGCGAAAATCCTCCCAATTCTCGGAGAGCTTCATAAGCATCGTAACTTTTTCTATGTGTGATTTTAGTTCTGGATGACCAATTTCTCTCGTTAAAAACTGATGATGCTTATGGCCGCGAACACCGGGAGATATGGAGGGATTTAATTTTTCTAGTTGTTCAATTACGGGAACGTCCATGCGCTCATATACAATATTTCTTGTGTATCTTCCTACCACCGATGGCTTTCGGTCTCCAGCGCGAAGATTTATATAATCCCATCCCTTGAGTCGGAACATTTCAGTATAGAATTCATCTGGAAACGTCTTTGCCCACTGGAGTAATTTGTCTGATATATATTTCTGAAGAAGTTCTAGTAGAGCATTCTTGGAACGAAACTTTTGGAATCCGGTTGCTTCGTCAATTAGAGCATCAATGCCGACACGTGCGAAACCTCGCACCAAAAGTTCTGCACGCATTCCAAGATTTGCGAGCCGGTCTGGCAGAGTACCGGCGCGCCTGGCATCCAGTAGGCTCTCGCAAACATCCACCAGCAAAGAAGCTTCGTATCCCTTGTATGATTTCCGAGCGTCCGTAGTGGTTTTGAAAACAAATGGCGCATGAAGTTTTACCGCCAACTCATTCGCGGTCGCCGAATTTGGTTCAATGGCCGCGAGAAATTCATCGAATCGCGGCTGGCTACCGTGCTTGTGTATTTCGAGCGCCGCGCGCATCCCGTCAAGCGTTATCACGCGCCGCTCATCCTCAAGAACATAGCAAGGAATGACGACGCCTCCAATAACAAGAGGAGATTCGTCAGACCCGCAAATTGCACGCGGGACCGCCATTGAGGGTTTCGCCCACCTAGCTTTCGCTCCCGACTTCCCCAAGGCACTTCGTTCGGCATCGGATAGCCCATCCATCCGGGCTCTACCAGAGCGATGCTTGCCACTTTTTTCTGGCATTATATTTTCTTCATCGTTATCCATGCCAGTAAATATATGATATACTGGCATATATGTCCATAGAAAAAACATTTATACCAGTATTGACAAGGCGATGCCGATCAAGCATAATGGTCAGTATGAAAAAGCTAAGCACTACTGATCGGGTTCGCGTGATTTCCGCTCTGGTGGAAGGATGCTCGATCCGTTCAACGTGCCGCATGACGGGGATTGCCAAGAATACTGTCGTAAAACTTCTCCGCGATGCCGGTTGCGTCTGTGCCGATTATCACCATACCCACGTCCGCAACGTGAAAGCCTCGCGCATCCAGTGCGATGAAATCTGGTCATTCGTTTACGCCAAGTCAAAGAATGTCCCGTCGAAGCGCAAGGGCGAATTCGGCGTGGGCGATGTGTGGACGTGGATCGCGCTTGATTCAGATTCAAAGCTTTGCGTGTCATACATGCTCGGCCTACGCGATAGCGGCTATGCAACGGAATTCATGCAGGACGTGGCCGAAAGACTGGCCAACCGCGTGCAACTCACAACCGATGGCCACAAGGCGTATCTGGATGCGGTGGAGGATGCGTTCGCTGGCGAGATTGATTACGCGCAGCTCATCAAAACCTATGGGCCTGTCACCGATCCGACGAAAGAGGTTCGCTACTCCCCCGCCGAATGCACTGGATGCTACAAGGAAGAAGTCTACGGCGATCCTGATCCGAAATTTATCAGCACGTCACACGTTGAACGCCAGAATCTAACCATGCGGATGCAGATGCGTCGATTCACTCGGCTCACTAACGCATTCTCGAAAAAGGTTGAGAACCACGGGCACCAAATCGCGTTGCACTTTTTCAATTACAATTTTTGCCGCATTCACCAGAGCCTACGCATTACGCCAGCAATGGCCGCTGGCTTGACCGATCATGTTTTCGAGATTGAGGAATTGGTACAGATGATCGAGGCGAAAGAACGAGCGGCTATTACAGCGGGGGCAATGAAGCGAGGGAAATACAAAACAAAGGGCGCTTAATCGGTTCCGTTCTTACGGAAGTTTTTGCTTAGCTTTCTCAGGAGGTTGCTGAAGGTGTGTTGTGGGCCGTGACGCTGGCGATAGTGCGATGCTACGCGGAACGCTCGGCGCGACGAGTTGGCCGCTTGTTCCAGAACCAGCTTCTCTTCCTTCGACTGAGGGAATTCGTTTTGCAGGATGCAATCGTTCCCGTAGAGAGTTGGTGGGACTGGTTCGTTCATTGTGGCTATTCCCTTCATCGGCAATTGTAGGAGGGACGCTAAACCAGATCGACACTAGGATAGTAATTATCGCGATGAACGTTCCGATAAAGAACCATCGCATTGACCATCGCAACCTAACGTCGAGCCTCAGATTGCGCAGCATAAGAGACAGCGACGCTCGATGCAACTTGGAAAGTGCCGTGGCTGCTGCAATATCCAAGGCTCGCGGCGGACCTTGGATCATTCTTGAATTAAAGAACATGTAATGACTGGCATGCGGCTTTCGCCTAGGACGACTCAATCTCATCGCCAGCCAGAGAGAAATCGACCAGCACAGGAGCGCGACAGAAACCAGAATCCGAACGAAAAACAATCCCCATCCGATTCCGAATCTCGAAACTTGCTGCGGATCATATACCCAATCAAATTTATAGAACCCAACACCAATTACGCCGATGGCTATAGCGGACATTAGCTTTGTTCGGTTATTCAATCGCTCCGCATTTTCGCGCTCAGCATCCCAACACCTTGATTCATGTTCAAGCAGAATATCCCACGTATCCCTGTCCGGCATCTTTTCGTAAGAATGCCATAATTACATCCGACCTTCAATTGTTCACGGATTTCAGAATAATATTCGCCAAATATTCAGACTGACCCACTACCCAGAATTAGGGTTTTCGGGAAAAAATGTTCCACCGCCATCACGTTCGTATTCTTCGTGCCACGTATATGGTATCTGGAATGTGACCAGGCCGCCTCGATATTGGATGGTCTTTAGATCAAGCATAAAAAATACGATACGCACCTGGCCAAAAAGCAGTGAGTATCTGCACGGTATCCATCTCCAGTTTTTCGATGCTTAGCAGAGCGTTATGCATGCCGCCGGAGATGGAGAGGTGCGATCCGAACATAGGTTCGCTAGAGTATCCGGATCGCGGAAGAATCCAACAAGTCGATGTCATTTGGTAAGTGGCCGTGGCTATCGGCAGTGGGGTTATTGTTGGTTGCGTGCGTGGTTTTTTCGCCGCTACTGCGATGTCAATTTCTGAATTGGGATGATCCGACCACGATTCAGCATAATCCGCGGCTGTTTCCGACGTCGGTGCAGGGGTTGCTGCAATGTTGGAGCGAGACGCAGGGGCATTTGTATGTGCCGGTGACTTATACGGTGTGGTGGGTTGTGGCGGCGATGGCGCAGCAGCCGAACGCTGCGTGGTTTCATGCTTTGAATGTTTTGATTCATTTGATCGCGATTGCTGGGGTTTTTGCGGTGTTGCGATTGATTGGGTTTGGCAGAATTTCCGCGCTGCTCGGGGCGGCGATTTTTGCGATGCATCCGGTGCAGGTGGAAGCGGTGGCGTGGTGCTCGGGGACGAAAGATTTGCTCGCGGGGGCGATGGGCATCTGGGCGATCTATCTGGCGGGGCAGCGGAGGATGGTTTGGGGAACGGTGTTGTTTGCATTGGCGCTGCTCGCCAAGCCGTCGGCGATTGTGTTTCCATTGATCGCGGTGATTTTGTTGCCGGCGGTTTTGCCAGCGCGGCAATGGAAAATTCTGGTGGCTATCTGGCTGCTGTTATCTGTGCCGATCATGGTGATTGGCAGGCTGGCCCAGCCGGCATCGGTGGCGGAATTTGTGGTGCCTCTGTATGCGCGGCCGGCGATAGCACTGGATGCGGTTGGTTTTTATTTGCAGAAAATTTTCTGGCCGATTCATTTGAGCAGCGATTACGGGCATTCGCCGCTGTTTGTACTTGCATCGGGCCATGTGAAAAGAGGAATTGTCATTGTGCTAATTCTGGGGGGAATCATCTGGTTGCGGCGCGATCGCTGGCGATCCTTGTTTATCGGCGCGATGATATTTGTGGTGGGGTTATTGCCGGTGCTGGGATTTCTGCCGTTTGATTTTCAGAGTTATTCGACGACGGCAGATCATTATCTGTATGTGCCGATGCTAGGCGTGGCGATTATTGTGGCTTGTTTGGCGCGGTATCGCGTGATGGCTCTGGTTCTGATTTTAGTGATTGGGTTTCTGGGTGCGCGTGCGTGTTACCAATGCACTTTCTGGCGGGACAGCATCGCGCTTTTTTCTCATGATCTTCAGGTTAATCCGCGAAGTTTGCCGGCGCATTTGAATCTGGCGATTGCCTTGGCGGAGCGGCACGATTGGCCGGCAGCGGATGAGCAATATCACCAGGTATTGGCGCTCAATTTTGCCCATTCGCGCGCTCAGCTGGGGGTTGGACAGTTACTTGCCATGCAAGGGCAAACGCAAAAGGCTCTGGCGCACATGCGCCTGGCCTCACGGCTTGAAGCGGATGATCCGGTTGTGCACTATGATCTGGCTGTGGCGCTGGCTGCGATGGACCATGCGGACGAAGCGATTGGAGAATATCAAAAAGCCTTGGCCATCGAGCCGAATTTCGCAGCGGCTCATACTAATCTGGGAACTCTGTTACTGGCGAGGGGAGATTTGGCCGGTGCGGAAAAACAATATCGCGCTGCTTTGAAAATTGATCCGCGTTTGGCTATTCCCCAACAGGGATTGGATGAAATCTCCCGATTACGCCAGCGATAGCACAAGCCGCATGAGTGTGGCCGCTAAGAGCGAAGAGACAAACCTTAATTCCCTCCCCTTGTATTCAGGGGGAGGGGCAGGGTGGGGGATATTGATGAGCGCTGAATTCTGAACGCTGAAGAAGAACCCCCACCCCAGCCCACCCCCAGAGTACAAGGGGAGGGAGTAAA
>DASXDR010000132.1:0-15701 GCA_036490535.1 Tepidisphaeraceae bacterium
AACCAACGCCGAGGTAAGAAATGTCCTGCAGAATGACTTTCACCTGCGCCGCTGGAGCGCTGGCGCCCAGGGGATAGATCGGCACGGTAACGCGAATCTGCGTTCGCGTGGCGCGGCGCTTTTCGTTGCCACCCTCTTTCCTTTTAGTAAGGAGATGATCGACAATTTCGCCGAGATGTTGCGGTGTCAGTTGCATAGCCCACCATTGCATCGACCATTTCGCGGCGGGCGATTAACCTATCTATATTAGGTGATTTTACGGATGAGAGCGTCTGCAAATTGGTTCGTAGTGGCCGTGCCTCCGAGATCGCGCGTCAGGCTTTGCGGATTCTGTTCCGATAATAATGCGTCGTAAGCGGTGCGGATTTTGGTCGCGATCACTTCTTCGTGCAGATGATTGAGCATCATCACGCCCGACATAATGCAGGCCAGCGGATTAGCCACGCCCTTGCCGGCAATGTCAGGCGCAGAGCCGTGCACCGCTTCGAACACCGCCGCATCGTCCCCAATATTGGACCCAGGCACCACGCCAAGCCCCCCCACCAGCCCCGCGCACAGATCGGAAACCAGATCGCCATAAAGATTTTCCATGAGCAGAACGTCAAAGCGATCGGGATTCTGCACGAGCTTCATGCAGCCGGCGTCGATGATCAATTCCTCATATTCAATATTGGGATATTCCTCTTCGTGAATCCTGCGAGCGCAATCGAGGAAGAGCCCATCGGATAATTTCATGATGTTGGCTTTATGAAACACGGTAATCTTGCCCCGATGCCGGCGCGTGGCGTAACGAAAGGCATAGCGCGCAATCCGCGTGCAGGCTAATTCCGTGGCAACTTTTAAGCTGGTGACAACGCCCTTGGTCACTTCATTTTCAATACCGCTATACAGGCCCTCCGTGTTTTCGCGCACAATCACCATGTCAATGTTCTCAAAGCGCGTCTTCACCCCTGCCAGCGATCGCACTGGCCGCACCGCCGCATAAAGATTCAGCTTCTGCCGCAACTGCACGTTCACGCTTTTGAAGCCCTTACCCACCGGCGTAGTGACAGGCCCCTTGATCGCAATTTTGTGCGCCCTGATCGCCGCCAGCGTGCGCTCCGGAAGCACATTCTCAAACCCCTGCTCCACCGCCGACGCCCCCGCGGGCAGTTCCACCCATTCAACGCTCAGGCCAGCCGCTTCAATGACGCGCTTCGTAGCCGCCGTAACCTCCGGCCCAATGCCGTCGCCAGGTATTAAAACAATCGTGTGCTTGGACATAGTTACCAGAGTGTAGGTCTATTCGCGCTGGATTCAAATGCGGATTGATGATTACAAAAAACCTCTCAAACTCAATCACTTGCGGTGGCACTTCAGTGCCACTGAAATTACCTCCCCCATTCCTCATTCATCATTCATCATTGACCTGTTAGCCTGTTGGCATGTCCGAGCATAAGCCCAACCGTCTCGCCCAGGAAACCTCCCCCTACCTCCTCCAGCACGCCCACAACCCTGTCGATTGGTACCCCTGGAGCGAAAACGCTTTCAAAAAAGCACGCACCGAAGACAAACCCATTTTCCTCTCCGTCGGCTACAGCACCTGCTACTGGTGCCATGTCATGGAACGCCAGTCATTTGAAAATGAAGCCATCGCCACGGAGATGAATCAGCTGTTCATCAATATCAAAGTAGATCGCGAAGAGCGCCCCGATGTCGATCAGATTTACATGACCGCCGTGCAGGTCATGACGCGTCACGGCGGTTGGCCCATGAGCGTCTGGCTCACGCCCGACCTCAAACCCTTTTACGCCGGCACCTATTTCCCACCGACCGACGCCTATGGCAGGCCAGGCTTCGCAACCGTCTGCCGCGGCATTGCCGACGCCTGGAAAAATCGCCGCAAAGATGTGCTCAACGCAGCCGAAGATTTGACCCAAGCGCTCCAGCAACTCGCCAAGCCCCAACCCCCAACTCGCGCCTTCACAATCGATGATGCCTGGATGGATCGAATGATCGACCGCTCCACGTCAGATTACGATCCTCAAAATGGCGGTTTCGGCACTGCCCCAAAATTCCCGCGCGAAACCCTCTTGCGATTGCTCCTGATTCATCAGCAAACTTTTCCTCACGAAGGCCGCATGCGCATGATCCGCCATACGCTCGATGCATTAGCCGCCGGCGGAATTCGCGATCACCTCGGTGGCGGATTTCATCGCTATTCCACCGATGCCCATTGGCTCGTCCCCCACTTTGAGATCATGCTCTACGACAACGCCATGCTCGCATGGATCTATGCCGAAGCCTTCGCACAAACCGGCGTCGACCAATACCAGCAAGTCTGCCGCCAAATTCTCGATTTCCTCCTCCGCGAAATGCGCTCTCCGCAGGGTGTTTTTTACACGGCCTTCGATGCCGAGGTCGATGCCAAAGAAGGCGACAGCTATCTCTGGACCCTGGACGAAGTGAAAGATGTACTGGGCGAAACCGACGCCGAAATCTTCGCCCGCGCCTATGGCCTCAACGCCGGCCCAAACTTCGTCGACCCCCATCACGGCGGCGGCCAGCCCGAAAAAAGTGTGCTCTATCGCGCAGAATCCAGCGATTCAATCGCCAAATCAATGCGCATCGATCCCAATGAAATCGACCAGCGTTTAACGGAAATGCGCGAAAAGTTGTACCAGGTACGCGCTCGGCGAAAGCAACCCGGCTTGGATACGAAAATCATCTGGAGCTGGAACGCCCTGGCCATGGGCGCATTCGCGCGCGCCGGACGTATATTCAAAGAAGAAAGATATCTGCACGTTGCCCTGCGCCTCGCCACCTACTTTCTGGACAGAAAAACCCAGCCACAGAAATTCCTGGATGATGGCGCATTTCTAGCCGACGCATTCCTGGAATTGGCCGACGCCAACGGCGAAATCGCAGACCGCGATTATGCCGCGGAAATTATCGCGGGACTAAGCGAATTCCGTGATCCATCCGGCGGCGCATATTTCTTCACCGCTGCAACAGCCAAAGATCTAATCGTTCGCCAGAAAGTAGGAAGCGATTCTCCCCTGCCCACAGGAGCTGCGGTCGCCGCCCGTGTCATGCTGCAATTAGGCCAACTCACGTTAGCCGAATCGACCCTGCGCGAATTCGCCGGCCAATTACAAAGCAATTCCGAGTCAATGAGCGCCATGCTGGAACTCGCGCATCGATATTTGCGACAACAACCCCCGCTGAAAATTTCGCCGGCATCAGATTCGCAAAACACTTCCGTACAGGAAAATGCGAATCAGATCCTGCAAACCCTCGCGCAATGGGAAGGCGAAAAAAATCTTCGCGTCTTTATCAAAATCGCAGATGGATTTCATATCAATTCGCACGATGCAGCAAACGGATTGGTACCAACACTCTTATTTATCAGCGGCAGCGATGTCGATCGCATCGACTATCCCCCCAGCACGCAGTCGCAGATGGGCGATGAAACCATCCGCGTCTATACCGATCAAATCGACATCACGGTGCATTTTAAAAATGCCCCCGACAAAAAAGCCGTGCGATTAGAACTGCAATACCAACCCTGCAACGACCAGGCATGTTTGCCCCCAGTTCGCAAAACTGTCGACATCGCGATATAATCCGCTCAAGCCCTCGCCAGCGGCCGGGGCCGATGCAAGGGTCGGCTGTGAACCGGGTCAGGCCCGAAAGGGAGCAGCCATAAACAGTCCCGGCCTTGTGCCGTCGCAACCCCGGCCGCTGGCGAGGGATTTTTTTCTAAATAAAGCTCCCCCTTCTCATAAAGCCCATGGCCCCGTCGTGGGTTACCCCACAGTCAAAAAACTAAACCAGAGAGTGCGGGCGCGAAGTCTCCGCTTGCGGTTTAGCGGATTAACCACAACTTCACGGAAACGCAAACCCCGCCTTAACCCCCAGTGATCGCGAAGAAGCCCCCGCCCACAGTTGATAACCGCCCGCATCCACTTTCCAGTGATGCAAAGCAGTATCCCAATAACACAACGACGAAGGATCAATCGTGACTGAACGTACTTTCGATTCCCCCGGCATCAGGAAAACTTTGCCATAACCCACCAGCCACCTGGGCGGACGCGGCAGCGACGGGTTGTCCTGCCCCACATAAAACTGAGCAACCTCACCGCCCGCCCGATCCCCCGTGTTAGTAACCCGGACCGTCGCAGTAAATTCCTGCCCATCCGGCAGCGCAGGTTTAATTTTCAGATCAGAAAATTTAAACGTCGTATACGACAATCCGTAACCAAACGGATAACGCGGCTCAATATTTTTCGCGTCAAAATAACGGTACCCAACAAAAATCCCTTCCTTATAAGGAACCTTGTCGTCTTTCCCAGGATAATACTTGTAAGCCGGCGAATCCTGAAAACGCTTCTCAAATGTGGCCGGCAAATGCCCGCTCGGATTCGTATCCCCAAATAGAATTTCCGCCAGCGCCGTCCCCCCTTCCTGCCCCGGATACCACGCCTGCAGCAACGCAGGAATGTGGTTAATCCACGAGTTCATGGCGACGTTGCCGCCGGAATTGATCAGGACAATGCTGTGCGGATTGAGATGGGAAACAGAGAGAATCAGATCATTTTGATTAGAAGTCAGAGCATAAGGGCGATCAAACCCTTCAGATTCGGTGTCGGTATTGAACCCAACGCAAATAATAGCCGCGTCAGCAGAAGCAATTTTCTCCTGCTGATGGGAATCGAGAACGGGCCTGGCTGCACCCCAGCCGAAACGGACGGAGCATTCGTGCCAGCCGCTGAAGAACTCGATGCGGAGGTTGTAGGTTTTTCCGCCGGTCAGTTTGCGCGTGATGCTTTCCTGCCGGAAGGGATGGCCAGCCCACAGATCGATCACCTGCTCTCCGTCGATGAAGAGCCGCGATCCCTCGTGACTACCGAGGGCGAACGTGTAATTGCCATCAGCAGGAGGAGTGATTTTAGTGGTCCAGCGCGCGGAGAAGTGCTGCACGTCCAAGCCTGCCGGAGGCGGCGTTTGCGCGCTCCAGTCAAAATGAATAGTCTTGTCACCCCGGATAAATTTCGGAGAGCCTTGTAATTCCTTATTGTCAAAAAATTCAGCCTGGAGCGGAGCGGAAGCATCGGCAGATATGGGCTGATACAGCGAATGGGCCGCGAGATCGTCAAGCTGTTGCTCAGGGGTAAGCGGAAGATAGATGACGTTGACGGTTTTGCCGACAAGCTTCTGTACGCCAGCAACGACACTCACAGAATGAAAAGGCTCGGTTTGAGAGCTACCGCCGCAGCCAACAACGCCAGGGTCGGCATTCGGGCCGATGATTACAACGGATTTAATTCTCGTGCGATCCAGCGGAAGCAGATTCCCTTCATTTTTCAGCAAGACCGTTCCCTGCCGGGCGATTTCCAGCGCAGTCTGCACTGACCGGGGATTATCAAGAGGAATGCTGGAATCTTTTTGCGGGCGATCCAGAAAGCCCATGGTCACCATCACACGAAGCAAGCGACGCACCTTATCGTCGATCGCAGCCTGGGGAATCGAGCCGTTTTTAATCAAAGGCAGAAGTTTGGCAGGTGTGAAATGTTCGCCACCCGGCATTTCCAGATCGAGTCCCGCATTGGCAGGGCCCACTTCATCATGGGTCGCGCCCCAGTCCGACATCACGATCCCCTCAAAACCCCATTCGTTTTTGAGCACATCGGTGAGCAGCCAGTGATTGGCCGTGCAGTACGTGCCGTTAATGCGGTTATACGCAGCCATCACCGCCCAGGGATGCGAATCGCGCACGACGATTTCAAATTGCCGCATGTAGATTTCGCGGAGCGTGCGCTCGTCGACTTCATCGCTTTCCGTGCCCCGATGATCTTCCTGTTCATTACCGGCATAATGCTTAACCGTAGCAGCAACACCCTTGCTCTGAATCCCCCGCACAACCCGGGCAGCGATCGTGCCGCTGAGATAAGGATCTTCGCCCAGATATTCGCTGTTGCGCCCGCACACCGGAACTCGGTACATGTCCATCGCAGGACCCAGAATAAAATTGTCCCCCCGCGCTCGGCAGTCAGAACCAATCGATTCGCCAAACTGCATCGCCAAATCCGCATTCCACGTGGCCGCCAGCGCGATCGACGAGGGATATGCCGTGTCCGGCCCATCATTGTGAGCGCCCACGGGCCCATCGCTCATTTGTAATTGCGGGATCCCCAGACGAGGAACCGGATACGTAAACCGATTGTCGTGGCCACAAAGCAGCCGCACCTTTTCGTTCAGCGTCATTTGCTGCAAAAGCGAATCGACGCGCGATTCAACGTCACCAGCTCGAGCAGGAGTGGTGGTGAAAAGAAATACCATCAGTGAAAAACACGCAATTGAGAGTCGGATAATCCTCGCCATGAACCAAGGATAATCTGGGTTACACGAGGATTAAAGTATCCCTCAGGTTTTGGTTTGGAGTATCGGTATGCAATTCGCACGTCAGACCAGATAAACCCGGAAGACCAAGAAAATTGACCGCCAACCCCGGTCCACGATGTCAATTTGACCGGTCATGGAGACGCATTATGACTCTGACAAAAACCGATTCAGATCACCAACAACAAAATGTCGGCTCAACTGAACGACTGGCGTCCGTCGGTAGCGGTGGCCTGCTAGTGCTAAAAGGCTTGCACCATCGCGGCCTGCTCGGCGCAGCCATGGTCGGCGTCGGAGCCGCCATGTTGCGGCGCGGCGTCAGCGGCCATTGCTCTATGTACGAAAAGCTCGGCATCGATCACGAACACACCCAGGATCCTCCCGAGCCTTCCGCTTACTATGAGCGCGGCATCCACGTCACCAAGAGCTTCACCATCAACAAGCCCGCTCAGGATCTTTATAACTACTGGCGTAATTTTGAAAATTTCCCTGGCTTCATGACCCACGTCAGCGAAGTCAAAAAACTCGACGAAAAACGCTCCCACTGGAAAGCCACCGGCCCAGCCGGCATGAGCGTCGAGTGGGATGCGGAAATCATCAACGATGAACCCGGCAAACTCATCGCCTGGCAATCGCTCGAAGGAGCCGACGTCCATAGCAAAGGTTCCGTGAGATTCATCGAAACCCCGGACCGCGGCACGCAGGTGAAAGTAACCCTCGATTATCTCCCCCCCGCCGGCCGACTCGCGGCTGCATTCGCCTATCTCTTCGGCGAAGAACCCCGCCAGCAAATCCAGGAAGACCTCCGTCACTTCAAACAACTCATGGAATCCGGCGAAATCCCCACTAACAAAAGTCCGCGCGGAATCTGCAAAGCAACCGCTGAACAATAAACGCCAAAACAATCCGGCTCACTGCATTCGTTCAGCGTTCATCGTTCAATTAACGGAGTTAATTATGAAAGCCCTCGTCTGGTGCGGCAAGAAAAAAGTGTCCGTCGAAAATGTCCCCGATCCTGAATTGATCAACCCTCGCGATGCGATCATTAAAATCACCACCACCTGCATCTGCGGCTCCGATCTGCATCTGTACGATGGCTACATGCCCACCATGCAGCCCGGCGACGTGCTCGGCCATGAGTTCATGGGGATCGTCGAAGAAGTCGGCAGCGCCGTTAAAAATCTCAAAAAAGGCGATCGCGTCGTCGTTCCCTTCACCATCGCCTGTGGCAACTGTTTCTACTGCAAACGAAAACTCTGGAGCTGCTGCGATAACACAAACCCCAATGCCTGGATGGCCGAGAAGGCCATGGGCTATTCCCCCAGCGGCTTATTTGGTTATTCGCATATGACTGGCGGCTACGCCGGCGGTCAGGCCGAATACGTGCGCGTTCCCTGCGCCGACGTCGGCCCCTACAAAATTCCCGACGACCTCACCGATGATCAAGTCGTTTTCCTCACCGATATTTTCCCCACCGGCTATATGGCCGCCGAAAATTGCAACATCCACTCCGGCGATACCGTCGCCGTCTGGGGATGTGGCCCCGTAGGCCAATTCTGCATCCGCTCCGCTTTCCTCCTCGGCGCAAAGCAAGTCGTCGCCATCGATGATGTCCCCGAACGACTTCGCATGGCCGAGCAAGCCGGCGCGATCCCGATCAATTTCCACGATGAATTCGTCTACGAACGCCTGCTCGATCTCACCGGCGGAATCGGCCCCGATTCCTGCATCGACGCCGTCGGCGCTGAAGCGCATGGCATGACCCTCGACGCAGCGATTGACCGGGTTAAATCCGTTTTGCCCGGTTTCGATCACATGCATGCGCTTCGCCAAGCCATTAACTGTTGCCGCAAAGCTGGCACGCTATCCGTTCCCGGCGTTTACATCAGTCTGGCAGACATGATCCCGTTCGGCGCCTTAATGAATAAAGGCCTCACTGTAAAAACCGGCCAAACCCATGTCATGAATTATCTCAAGCCACTCACTGAGCGTATTCAGAAAAAAGAGATCGATCCCAGCTTTGTCATTACCCACAAGATGCCGCTGGATCAGGCTGCTCATGCGTATGACATTTTCAGTAAAAAGAATGATGGGTGCATAAAAGTTGTGCTCAAGCCCTGACTCTCGGCATCCCCTTTGCATTTGTAAACTCAACAAGAAAGGTAACCTATGAAAGACTATAAAGATGATCTTCGTAAGAACCATCCCGATGCTAACCCCGACCCCATCACCGGTGCGCCTGGAGCACATCCGGTCGGTACGGGTGTCGGAGCTGCCAGTGCTGGCGCAGCGGGTGCTGCGATCGGCGCGGTCGGCGGACCCGTTGGTATCGCCGTTGGCGCGGTCATAGGCGCCGTTGCTGGCGGTCTGGCTGGCAAAGGCGTCGCCGAAGCCGTCAACCCGACCGCAGAGGAAGCATATTGGCGTAATTCCTATAAGACACGCCCATATGTCGAATCCAATTACGACTACGACCAATATGGTCCAGCGTATCGGTACGGCTGGGAAACGCGCACGCGCTATAGTGGCCGTAAGTTTGATGATATCGAGCCCGAACTTGAACGTAACTGGGCGACGAATCGTGGCAAGTCATCCTTGGAATGGAACAAGGCTCGCCATGCCACTCGTGATGCCTGGGATCGACTTGATACCACTCGCCCAGGCGAAAATGTTGTTCCTTAATCGTTTTTGAATTTCACTAATTTTTAGCCGCGCGAGGCTATGTCTCGCGCGGCACCTTTTCAGGTGATAATTGTTTGACATGCCATTTGACATGGCTGCAAACAGTTATCACCTTCTTTTTATGGACGCACGCATCGCCATTGTGGGAGCCGGGCCGATTGGATTGGAATTAGCAATCGCTTTGAAGCAACATAAGATTTCATACATTCAATTTGATGCGCAGCAGATCGGCTACACGATCTCCTGGTTCGCTCCGCAGACCAGGTTCTTTTCATCCAATGAGCGGATCGCGATTGCGGATGTGCCGCTGCAAACTTCCGATCAACTCAAAGCCACGCGCGAGGAATATCTTACTTATCTCCGCAGGGTGATTCAGCAATTTGATTTGAAAGTGCGCACGTACGAAACGGTCACGAATATCCAGAAAGAGAACAGCTTATTTCGCTTAAACACGCAATCCGCCGCGGGATCGAATTCTTACACGGTCGAAAAAGTGATTTTAGTAACCGGTGGAACCGCCAAGCCCAATCTGCTCGGCATTCCCGGTGAAGATTTGCCGCACGTAAGCCATTATTTTCAGGATCCCCACCAGTATTTCCGCAAGAAACTTCTGGTCATCGGCGGAAAAAATTCGGCGGTGGAAGCGGCCGTCCGCTGCTATCACGCCGGCGCCGACGTCGCCATCTCCTATCGCGGCAAGCAGTTTCCCACGTCGATTAAATACTGGTTGCTTCCTGAAATTAACGGCATGATCGAATCGCGCCGCATCGCCGCTTATTTCCAGACGCGCATCATCGCCATCACGCCAACACACGCGACACTGGAAGATGAATCCGGCAAACGCTTCGAAGCGCCCGCCGATTTTGTGTTGCTGATGACCGGCTACGTCGCGGATATGTCCCTCTTCGCCAGAGCCGGCGTGCATCTCAACAATGATCGCCAAGCGCCAGAATTCAACGAACAAACCATGGAAACCAACGTCCCCGGCATCTATGTCGCCGGCACCGCCATCGCCGGCACGCAACAGCGCTACGCCATCTTCCTGGAAAACTGCCACATCCACATAAAAAAAATCCTCGCCGCCCTGACCGACCAACCCGCCCCCCAGCATACCGAAATCTTTCAGCGCCCGGAAAGCTGAGAAATCATACGGATTCCATTTTTTTATTGCGCTTCTACTCCCAAAGTCCACGGCCCGGCCGTGGGCTTTCTGCTCCAAGCAAAGCGCATTTGAAAGATAGAAACGGTATCAAATGCAGAATGATGAATGCAGATTGCAGAATGAAAACGAGATAATCGTCTTTCGCCCTGCGTAGGAGCACTCGAGTTGAGTTCTTTCGGCGTTCAGCGTTCAGAATTCAGCGTTCAATTAAAGTCCTAAACGCACCGGCACTTGGTAAATCTTGCCATCGACGATGACTTCCAATTGCCGAATAATCACGCCACCCTTTTGCACATCGTTATTTAGCGGGAAATGATCGCCGCGATCATCATAGAACATGCGGAAGTTCAGGCGCTTGATTTCGCCCGCCTTCAGCGACGGCAGTGTCATTTCATATTGGCGATTAATCCAGACTTCCGGTCCCAGCAGGTCATGCTTCGACAAATTCGTCAGGTCGATAAAATCCAGCGAATAGTCCGGCATCGCGCGCACCGGTTGCTCATCACTCGCGGGCAAACTGCTCTTGAAAGGAAAATGCTTCACCGCATCAGCAGCGTACTGCGCGCTGGTCTTTTTGAGTGCAGGATCCGATTGCGGGACCACCGCAGGCGTCGCTTCACAGCCCACAATGAATCCCCCCGTCAGTAACACCGTCGCAATAATTCTCTTCATCGCCCGCATTATCCGCCTGTTTCAAGGAATCGCAAGAACATTGCGTGCATCCCAACTGGCGGTGGCAGTTTAGTGCCACTGCCTAAATGCTTTCCTTCTCGTCCGCATCAAATAAACCCCACCACTAAACAACATCAAATACGGCGCGCAAATCATAAACCCCTGAACCCCGGTGATATAAGCGATACTCAGAAACAATCCCTTGCGAGCCATGCGGATAATCTACTCCAATTCTGAGATAACTTTACCTGTAAAATGCGATTCCATGATTAAAATCATGTCCGCAGTGTGAAAATAGAGAAAGCTTAACGGCATCACCGTCTACGTTTATCCAAAGCACACGCATAGCAATGCGTGAGCTTTCAAAGGTAAAATACCAAAATGCCAACTCTCCAATCTCCTGCCGCGACAAATCTTCACGTTCTCACCCCCGAGCAAGTCGCTGCTTATCACAACCAAGGCTTCCTCCATATCCCCGCAATGTTCACGCCCGAAGAAACGCAGGAATTATCGGACCATCTGAATTGGCTGATCGAAACCTGGGCCATCAAAGACGCTGGCTGGTCTGGCCCGTGGCGGAAAAAATACATGGATGAAAAGACGGAAAAGAAATCGAAGCTTATCGCCCTGCACGATCTGCAATATTATTCCGACGCATGGGCCCGCGCGGTGCTCAAGAAAAAACTCGCTGCCGCCATGGCCGATTTAATTGGCCCCGTCGTCGAGCTGCACCATTCCACCCTGCATGTTAAACCCCCTGAAACCGGGCATCCTTTTCCCATGCACCAGGATTGGGCCTTCTATAAGCATGCCGACGATCGCTATGTCGATGTGCTCGTGCATCTGGATGACACCCGCCATGAAAATGGCGAAATCCGTTTCCTCGCCGGCTCCCACAAAATGGGTCCGCTCGATCACATCACCACCGACCCCGAAACCGGCAAAGGCTGCACGCCCCATCTCCCTTTCGACCAATACAAACTGGAACAAACCACCCCCGTCTCCGCCAATAAAGGCGACATTGTTGTATTTAATATCCTCACCATCCACGGCTCCTACATCAACACCACCACCCAAATGCGCCGCCTGGTACGCCTGGGTTATCGCGCCCCTGACAATCTTCAAACCGAAGGCCAAAGCAAAGGACGGCCGTGCTGGTGCGTGTGGGGAAAACGGCCGAAGATTGGGGATGCGGGACCGTATCCGATGGTGTGAAAATATTGATCTTCGACAAAAATGTGCGTTCCCGCCTTAAACGTGGCGAACGTAGAATTTTCGGCATGAGTAGACAATGGCCTTTCCGCATTATTAGGGACGAGCTTCTCGGAATGACATCGCTACTAATGGCTGCTATTTCCACTCCATCTTGTTTTGCCCAGTACAATTGCACTATTCTCTTTTCCGACCAATCCCTACCGGCACCGGGATGGCTTAACAACTTGTCATCAACTGGTTGGTATTCGGATAACGCCCCGAACTCCAGCCAAGGTTTCAACCCCTATATTGTTTCTCCAACGGGATCAGTAACCAATTTGATGCCGACGGGATTTTTAGGTGCGTCGGTGGGTGGATATAGTGATGGCTTTGCAGTTGGAAATGGAACGGCAATTGGTCAAACGTCCTCACAGCCTCTGCTCTGGAATCTGAATACGGGCACCGTCACCACCCTTTACCCAGTAAGCGCGGGTTTATCGACAACGGTTACCGCAGCTAGCGGCACTTACCAAGTGGGATACCAATCCTTTGCGGGCAACACGCATGACGACCCGGAACAGGGCGCAGTCGCTTGGTCAGGGTCGGAAGCGTCAATTATTCAGTTCGGAAGGGATGCAATTCCGACTGCTATAAATGGCACCAACGTTGTAGGATACTCAGTGCCTGATCCTTTCGAAGAACTGGCTGGAGCATATCCACTTCCTCCTCCTACCCAAGCAATTCTTTGGCCGGGACTTCATTATGGTAATGGCATCGACTTAAATCCAAGTTTCTGTTACGACTCTTGGGCATACGGCGTTGGGGGCGATCAAGAGGTCGGGAAGGGAGATAATATTGCGCCGTGGTTAGGGCAGCAAACGCAGTATGCTTTGTTGTGGACTGGCACTGCGGCGTCGGCAGTGATTCTGGGCTACGGGACCGCTTTTGCGACTAATGGAATTCAACAAATAGGCCAAACTTCCAGCGGGGCCGTGGTTTGGTCCGGCACCGCAGATTCGGCGGTGAATCTGAATAATTTCCTCCTCACCGACGGCACATGGACTTCCGCCGAAGCCGAATCCATCGACCAGGACGGAAACATTTTCGGCATCGCCAACGGCACCTACGACGGCTACACCGGCGAATTCGCAATTGAATGGTCGCCCGTACCGGAACCGATCAGCATCTCACTAATGATCGGTGGATTGATGGCCGTTCCTTGTCGTATGCGGCACAAAGGTCAGTAGTTGGGTCCGTCTGAATTTCACGTAGCATGGGCGTCTCGCCCATGTATGTTCTTGATAAGACATTGGGCGAGACGCCCATGCTACTTTTCATTCAGCCCCACTGCCGAAAGTCCAAAACACCCCTTTGGCAATACACAGCATCATAAAGTTCTGCTCGGCTAATTCCTCCCACGCCGTCTGCGCATAGATTTATCGCTCTCTTTCGCCTAAAATCAGCTTCGGTTATTCGACGAGAGGTTGTCGGCCGTGAGTCCTGAGCCCTCCCATCAGTACACGTTACCTTCCGCTCCTTCGCGATTCTGAACCGTTCGCCTCTCTGTTTTTCGGAGAAATTCATGCTGACCAAACCGCAAAGTGCCTCCCGCCTGCAGGAAACGCGTTCGCGGATGGAGGATTTGCTTACGAAGGCTACCGCTAAAGACCGCACCTCTATTGAAAAGCACCTGGCGGCTTATGATTCGCAGAGCGATCCTTCGCATGGCGATACCTGGCGGCGTCTGGCTGGCATGCTCGGGCAGCTCGTTCCCCTTCCGGCACGCACCGCAGGCGCGGCAGCGCTGACCTTTTTCATTCCCGACGGAAAATACCGCAAGCAGGTCTTCGCCCTGGAAGATCACCGCAATGGCACTATCTTCGTTTATCTCCCTGATATCTCCGCGAAGGCGCTTCGGCAAAAACTTCTTGTGAAGTCCGGCAATGCTTTCACTTTGCCCGGTTCATCAGAAATTTATGCGGAGCTGGTTGATAGCACCACTCCCGAGCCTCCTGTTCATATTAAGCCCATGCTTGGCTGGAATCGCAAAGCACTCAAGCTCACCATCACCGCAACCGACTCGGAAAGTAAGCCTGTCAAAAGCGCTGAAGAGCTGTGCGCTCTTGCCGCTGAGGATTGGCCCGCGGCTGCCAGTGAATAATTTGATTTCTCACTGCTCTTAAATCGGCGCGGATTTTTCTTATTGCAGGCGCGACGTAAAAACGCCCTCGGCGATCTGCTGCCTGATGGCTTGTCGGGCATTGGCCACATGCTCACGGGCAAATCGCTCGGCATCCTCCGTCCGATTCTCCGCAATCGCTTCCACAATCCGCATATGCTCGGCCCGATTCTGCTCATGATCCCAGCGCACCTGCACGATCATGCCAAGCATGCGGTAAGCATCGGTGAGGCGAATGAGCACTTCATTGGCAGAAATCAGGTTGATGCGATGATGAAACTCCCGATCGAGCGACGCTCGGCTGGCATCATCTCCGGCGCCGGCTGACTGAAACATCTTCTCTACCATCTCGGTCAGCTCGCGCACATCCACGCGATTGGCCCGCTCGCACGCCAGTCGGGCCGCTAGCCCTTCGAGCATCTCGCGCACCTCGTAAGCCTGCACGAGTTTGGTCGCATCGAGATCGCCAACAAAGATGCCGAGGTTATCGACGGATTGAACCAGCCCAGTGAATTGCAGTTCCAGCAATGATTCGCGAATGACGCTCTGGGCCACGTCAAATCGCTTAGCCAACTGCTGCTGCGTCAGGCGCGAGCCGGGTTTGAGTTCACCGCTCAGAATCAGGCGCTGAATTTCTTCGCGCACACGGGCGCGAGCGGTGGGCTGATTAGAAAATGGGGTGTTTTCGCGCGACAAGTTTTGTAACTTCTAAGGATGGGTGGCAGCAGCCATTGAGCGCCTGGGATAAAGCCGTTGATATAAATCTTGGGCTTGTGATTCACAAGATGACGGACCAACGGTTCTCATTGATGATCTGGGACCAATGAAAAGCTGACGGAAATCCATCCTGCGGTTGCCGTCGACGATACTGCCATCAGTGCCAAATCCTACTATTGGCCGTAATGGCAACTTTTGTCCGTTGGCATCAATGTAGTAATACTCCTCTGAAGCTACTCCGTATTGTGCCGTGCTGGAAGTAATGATGATTCCATCGGCGGGGAAACGCTCGATAATCTTTCCACTTACCTTCGGTAGTAACGGATAGTCCGGAACGCCCCAGACGATAATAGACCATCCTTGAAAGCCGCTTGGAAACTCCTTCACTTCGGAATCCATTCGTTGCCTACATCCGACTAGGCCCAAACAAAGCAATAGAACGACCATGCACAAATGAATACAGATTCTCACGGATGGACACGAGATAGAAAGCTCCCGATATAAATCCGAAGCTCCTTGATTATTCGTGTCCATTCGTGTCCATTCGTGGTTAAAAATCTTAAGCCGACCGATACAGCTTGGTCATGACAAACTCCCGATGCCCAAGCGCCTCCGCCGCCGTAAGCCGCCCATTGGCGACCCGCACGATCTGATCGATCAACGCATCCCCTGCCTGCGGAATGGTCATATCCCGCCGCAAGACACCCGTGACAT
>DASXDR010000135.1:0-51342 GCA_036490535.1 Tepidisphaeraceae bacterium
AACGCCAGGTAGACCGTGTGGGTCAAAATCTGGAAGAGCGCAACGGAGGCGAAATTGGTGAGCGAAGTGCTGCTGAGTTGCTCGGTGATGAGTTTTTTCATCACGGCGATCAGGCTTTGACCGAACGAGTGGAGCAGGAAGATCATACCGAGCAGGAGCGCCGCAGACGTGAGGTCGGAGCTGCGGGCAATGTTCCCCTGGTCGCGCGCTTCCTGGCGGCGGCGAGCTGTGGGGGCTTCGGTTTTGTCTCCTGCGTCTTCGGACACGGAACTTACCTCTTAAGTGAATGACGAAACTCACATGACGGAATTATTGAAAGATTATTTATTTGAGTATTTAGCGGCGGTGCGTAGCACCGCGTTAGATAGCGCTGTTCAACGCGGTCCTTCGGACGCGCCGCTAAATATTGCGCGGTTTCGATCATTTGATCATTCGAGATTGATTCGTCATTCGTCATTCGAGTTTTGTCTTTTCTTTAATTCACCACTTGGCGTTGTAGGCGGCCATGATCTTCCACATCGTGTCGTGCATTGATTCGCGAATAATGCTGTTGGTCAGGCCAATGCTGAAGATCAGAACCACAAATCCAACCAGGTTTCGCACGCCCAACCCAGCGGACATCAGATTCAATTGCGGGACCGTTTTGCCGACAAAGCCGAGGCACAGATCGACGACCAGCATGGTGACGAGAATCGGGGCGGCGAGCTGGAACGCGAGGATCGTCGCGGCCTTGAACATGACAAGAATGAAATAGAACAGATTGATCTTCATCCCCACGCTGAGTAGCGGCACGCGCAGCACGGATTCGCGCACGCCGACCAGTAGAGCGTGATGGCCGCCGATCAGTAGAAAGACGACCAGCGAGAACATGAAATAGAGATTGCCGATGATGGAGCTTTGACCGCCAAATTGGGGATCGAAGACTTCGCTGATGTTCAGGCCCATCTGCTGGCCAATCATTTCGCCGGCCCACTGCACGGCAACGAAGATGAAGCTGGCGATCATCCCCATCGCCAGGCCGAAGACAATTTCGCCCATGATGCCAACGGTCAGTTTCCAGAGCGAATCGGGAATCGCGGGCATTCTTGTGAGCGTGGAAGCGATGCCCATAGCGATCACCGCTGCCAGGAGAACGCGCACGCGCTTGGGAATATTGGCTGATCCGAACAGCGGGGCATAAATGAACATCCCGGCCACGCGGAAGAAGACCAGCACGTAGGTGGGGATCCATTGAAGTGCGTTCATCGGCCACCTCCGATCATGACGGCTGCGTATTCGACCAGACGGTGCATGATCCAAGGCATGAGGAGGATAGCCGCCGCGACCATGGCGCAGGTTTTAGGGATAAAGGAGAGGGTTTGTTCCTGAATTTGCGTGACGGCCTGGAGGAGAGAAACGAAAATGCCGACGACCAGGCCGATGATGAGCATGGGGGCCGAGACGAAGAGCGCGAGCATCAGGGTGTAGCGAACCAGGTCGTTGGCTTCTTTTAAATTTAGATGCATGGTCCTGTCCCTGAAATTGCTAGCCACTGAAGTGGCTAGCCCGCAAAATTTTTTCCTTCCCATACCTCGCCACTGTAGTGGCGAGGCCGTCATGAATCCCAAAGCCACTACCGCGTGAAACTACTCATCAAATTCAAAGTAATCAGGTGCCAGCCGTCGGCGAGCACGAATAAAAGCAATTTAAAGGGCAACGAAATCAGTGTCGGGGGCAACATCATCATGCCCATGGAAATCAGCACGGAGGAGATCACCATGTCGATGATCAAAAAAGGCAGATAGACTTTGAAGCCGAGGACAAAGCCGGTTTTTAATTCGCTCAGGACAAAGCCAGGGATCAAAGCCATGGTGCCGACTTCTTCAAAATGGTGCGGCGTATAGCCGGCGAATTTGCAGAAGAGGGTGACATCTTTGTCATTGCCAGCCCGCACGACCTGGTTGATCATGAACTGGCGAACGGGAACCAGCGACGCGTTGAGCGCGGTCTGCTGATCTATTTTTCCATCGAGATAAGGGCCGAGCGCTTCGCTGTTCACGCGCGACATGGTCGGGCCCATGATGAGGAAAGTCATGAAAAGCGCCAGACCGATCAATACTTGATTGGGCGGCAATTGCTGCGTGCCCAGCGCCTGGCGAAGCAGCGAGAGGACAATGATGATCCGCGTGAAGCTGGTCATCATCAGCAGGATCGCGGGAGCGAGCGAGAGGACGGTGAGCAGAATGATGATCTGCATCGCCGCGGAGAAATTTTCGCGGGTGGAGATATTGGGCAGATGGGCGTTCTGCACCATTAGCCCGCTCAGCCCCGAAGTTATCTGGGCGTGGGCGGCAGCTGGAATCAGCAGCAGAGCCGCCAGCGGCAATAACCAAACCAATTTTCCTGCATCCTTGCACATAGCCAATTCCCTAAGGAGTCCGTCCTAGACTCCGTTGATCTCTTTCGAAAGCCCGCGAACACGTTCGGTCAGGCCGAGCAGTTCGCGGCGCGCTTCCAGCGCGAGTTCTTCATCTTCGCGCGTTTCGGTGATCTGCGAGATTTCACGGCGATTGGGCTCAAAATCGTTCTGCTGTTTTTTGAACAGCGAGGCAAAACCCGCGCTCACGGTTTTTTCGCCCTGGGCTTGGCCTACCAGGTGGGCAAGCTCATCGGCATCGGTGATCTCGCAGAGCGAGCTCATTTGTCCACCAGCTTGGCCGACCAGCACGGCACGGCGGCCAACTTTCACCAGAATCAATTGCTGCTTGGGACCCATGGGCAGTCGCGACAGGACGGACATGGTTCCAGCCGATCGCGTGGTAAGGCCAGGGTTTAACTTCCCCGCCCCCCACTTCAGGGCGAAGATCAGGCCCACGACCGCGCTCATGGCGAGCAGGATTTTGGGATAGCTGTAGGGCTCGTCGATGGCGGCAGGTTGCGTGGTCGCCGCGGACGTATCGTCCCGGAGATGAATCTCCTGTCCGAAAAGCGGCAGAGAAGTCGCCATGATGATAATCGCCGCCCATACTGGCAAATCCATTCGCCAGCGAGCAGACCCCACGCTGTTCATAATCCTTCTTCCTTGACTCCAGCAACTATCTCATTGATGCGGACGCAAAAATTATCATTGAGTACCAGCACTTCGCCGCGGGCAACCAACCGCTCATTTACAAACACGTCGACCGGGTCGCCGGCGAGCTTATCTAATTCCACGACCGAGCCTTCGCCCAGCTTCAGAACATCTTCAACCAGCATTTGCGAGCGCCCCAGTTCAATCTTCACATTCAGATCCACATCGCGCAGCAGGTCGATGCTCGAGGTCTGCACTTCCTTGGCGATCTGGCTGAAGTTGGGGAGATTGAGATTTTCAGTGGGTGGTAAATCCTGCGCTACGGCGGTGGGCTCTTCGAACGTGGCCTGCTTAAGCAACTCATCAATCGCGCGCTGCTCGTCGGAGAGGTCGGCGTTATCAGGCGCGGCAACGGTTGCATCGCTAATCGGAGTTTCGGTAGGGACATCGGCTGGTGCGAGACTGGCAGCAGGCGCGACGGCTTCGGTCACAGGTGCAACTGCTTCAGTCGCCGGAGCAGCGGCGCTGGGAGTTTCTGCTGCGGCGCTTTGAGCTGGCGCAGCGGAAGGTGTAGAAGATTTTTCTTCGCCGCCTATTGGAGACTGAGCTTCAGCCATTCATCACCATCCTTGGCGAAAAAATTCTGAACAACGGACGATTTGCTTTAAAGAGCGATCTGTCCTTAACCCGATATAAACGAGTTTACTACTCTTCGGTTCGATTTCAAGCGAAAAATAATTTGCAAAAGAAAATCCCCAGTGAAAAACGCTAAATCAGCGCGCAAACGCGTTGTGCTGTGCAGAAGATGGGGATAAATGCTTATGCGATCGTGGAGGCAGTGTGGAGCGATTGCTGCACACCAGTGAGCAAGGATCGCTTTATAAGCAGGATAGCTAAAAAATTGTCTAAAACTCTGTCACAACAATAGCCGGTACTCAACGAGTCCCGGAATTCTGCGACTTCCGGCGGTCGTTGACCGCCGGCTATTTGAGGCGAAAAAGCACACGATCTAAAAATCAGCGCGGTAGGGAATGCAGCGAGGGATCAGCACTTCGTCGATGAGGCCATCGCCGACGATTTGATCCATTTGGTATTTGATCTGGCGGCGCAGTGTTTCCAAGCCGGGCTCCGAACCGCCGCCGAGTTTGTCGGGATCGCTCTGGGCGATGATCGTGCGGATGCGATCCTGGATTAGTTCCGAATGGCTGGTGATCAGATCTTTTACCAGGTCGCCATTTTCCTGTTTGGCGACGACATAGATACTGACGTCGTAGAGATAGGTTCGGCCGGTCTGTTTATTGGGGGCGCGGAAATCGACGACGGGGATTTCGACGGGGGATTTTTTGTCAGCGGGAGCAGCCGCGCCTTTTTCGCCGCCTTCACCCCCCTTTTCAGCTGCCTGGGCCGCGGCGGCGAGTTCGACCGCCTGGGAGCTTTTAGGGCCACCACCGAGGAATTTAAAGCCAGCGATCAGAACGGCCCCTTCGACCAGCATGGCTGCGCCGAGAAGTATGGGCGTTTTGCTGAGCAAACCGCCGCCACCGCCTGCGGACGCGGGGGCTGCGTCTTTCTTCTCCGCTGCGGGAGGTGGTGCCTCCGTCTTCTTTTTCGCCTCTTCTGCCATACCTATGGGCTCTTATCGGCAAATGATGGTGTGAAAGCTAAGAAAGTATCCTCTGGATACGTGCGCCAGGCGCCTAATCCGTTATCGGACGGCGGACGATACGCGCATAATCGATAGCACGGCGAGTCACCTCGGCGAGGGTTTCGCGCACCATCATCTTTTCGCCTGCATCGCAGCAGATGAGCGTGTCGGGTGTGGATTCGACATAGCGAATCTTATCGGCATTGACGACGAACTGTTGGCCGTTGAGTTTAGTGAGCACTATCATGACGATTACCTATTACTATTGAGCAAATCCTGAACGAGCTGGTCGGCCGTGGTGATGACCCGGCTTGAGGCGGAGAAGCCCGTCGAGGCCATGATCAGATTGGTAAATTCCGTGGAGAGATCGACATTGCTTTGCTCCAATGCACCGCCGGCGATTTCCCCTGATCCAAGTGTGCCAGGCGCGCCCACAACGGGTTGACCGCTGCCGCTGCTGGCGGAATACATATTATTTCCGTCGGCGGTGAGCCCTTCCTCATTGGAGAAAGTGGCGGTAGCGATCTGGCCGAGTGTGCGCTTGATGCCATTGCTGAAAGTTCCCTGGATGGTCCCATCGTCACCGACGGTAAATGATTGCAAGGTTCCGATCGCAGCGCCATCCTGACTCGTGTCTGAAAAAGTGCTGGCGTCAGTCGCAGAACCTTCGCCCACCGCAGTCATATTGCCGAAATTGAGTGTCACCTGCATGGGATCTGTCGCGCCAGTGCCGGCACGGCTGATGTTCAGCGCCCCGCCAGTGCTGGAAACGTATTGACCATTGGAATTGAAAGTAATCGTGCCTGCTCCGACCACGGTGCTGGCGGGAGTACCGGCGGCAAAAGTGGAGGCGCCGGAATTATTCGGGCTGGTTGCGATGAATTGCCATACCGTGCCGGTGCTACTCGTGCTCTCGAGGGTAGCGGTCACATTCACGTTGACCGTGTTTCCCAGAGAATCGTAAGTTTTGAAATCTCCGGTATCGATACTCATGCCGTTAGCGGCAGTGGCCAGAGAGAATGCTGGCATGGTGCCGGAGCCAGATGTCTTAAACAGGCTCGTCGAACCCGTGGGGACAGTCAGCGCGTTAACCGTGCCAGAGTTTCCGACGATGTTGAGATCAACGGAATTTGGCGCGGTGCCAGCAACCAGGCTGACGCCCGGCGTCGGCGAACCAGTGGGAGGAGTAGCCGTGGTATCAATGTTCAATCCCTGGGTCGTGAAATCTTGTAAATCCTGCAGTGTGCTGGTGGAAGTCACGGTGAAAGTCAGCGCAGGAGTGATAGCTGTTCCGCCCTGATCAGCATTGACAGTAAGCGTGTCGCCAACTGCATAAAGGGGCGTGGAAGGAGAACCGGCGCTAGCCAGATTGGTCAATAGCGTGGTGGAGGTTGGAGTGGTCGAACCGCCCACGGTGGTAATATCTCCGCTGGTAAGAACGCTGCCGGTGGTGGAGACGGAGCCGCTGGCATTGAGATTTCCGCCAAAACTGGCGTTTTGTGTTTGCTGAGCGGTGGTAGCGGTGTTGAGAGGAATGGTGATGTTTTGAAGCGAAGAGGTGACGACGTTGTAATTGGAATCGACGCCGTAGCCTTGGACGAAAGCGCCGTTGGTGGTGACGAGCTGATTGTTGGAATTGAGGGTAAAAGCGCCGTCGCGGGTGAACTGCTGGCCGGAGGTGGATTGAGCGATGAAGAATCCGGAGCCGTTGATGGCCATATCCGTGTCTTGGCCAGTGGTCTGGATGGAACCGGGAGTAAAATCGGTTTCGATGGAGCCGATGGTGGCGCCGAGGCCGGTCTGGCTGGGGTTGGTGCCGCCGAAATTGCTTGAGGCGGGGCTGCCGGGATCGGTAGTGACGTAGGCTTCGGTGGTAAACAACACGCGGCTGGATTTGAACGCGGTGGTGTTGGAGTTGGCGATATTGTTGCCGATGACGGCAAGCTGCTGCTGGTTGACGCTTAGACCCGAAAGCCCCGTATACAGTGCGCTATCTAGACCGCTCATAATTTTTATCCCGTGTTACGAAACTAAAAGGACTTTACGAAAAACAATGCCTCGTTAGAGCACGCCCAAGATGCCCTGGAGAACCGACGCTGCGGTGGATTGCGGCGTGGTGGTCGTTGCCGCGGGTGTTGTGGTAGCAGCGACGGTATTAATGGCGCTGGTGGTTGTGGTGCTGGTGTTGGTGACAGATTGAATGTTGTTCATTGGAATCTGGTCGGCTCCACTGGCGTTGACGATGTTCAGATAAACCTGGTTGTTGACCGCGGCAACGCCGGTGACGATTCCTGAAGTTGAGGCGCTGTTGGTATCCAGGCCGGTGACGGTTTTTCCGATCAAGCCGCCGGCGGAGGCCATCTGGTTCTGGAAGGCGAATTGAGTGAGCGTGTTTTGCATCTGGTCGGCAGACTGCAATTGGCCGATGCTGCTCATTTGCTGGAGCAGGGCCTGGCTATCAGTCGGATTGAGCGGATCCTGGTTTTGCAATTGCGTCAGCATCATGTTGATGAAATCACTGCTGCTGAGGTTCATGCTGGGGTTAGTAGTCGTGCCGGTCGTGCTCGTACCCGTCGTTGATGAAACTGGAGTTGTGGACATGGAATAAAAAGTCGGCGCGGAGATGAAAGAAAAATAAATTTGTTGAGGAGGTAAGATGGACGGGAGTGAAAGATGCGCGAGATCGGGCGGGAACTGCGTGATTTGTTAGTTGTTAGTTGATAGTGGTTAGTTGTATTGGTATTCAACAACTAACAAATAACCACTAACAATCAGGCTTTTAGGTCGATCCAGTCCTGGTCGCCGGTGATTTTGTCCCACATTTGCTGCAGGATTTCCTGGCGTTGGCGTTCCTGTTGGCCGCTTCGCTGGTCGGTGGCGGTTTGTTGTTGTTGTTGCGGCTGCGATGAATCCTTGGAATCGCGAGAAGTTGAGGACTGGGGATCCCGCGATTGGGTGACCTGGAGTTTTTCAACCGAAACGCCGGCGGCTTCGAGGGTTTGCTTGAGCTGGCCGAGATTGTGGCTGAGAAGCTTGGTGGCCTGATCGTTGGTGGTTTCGAAGGTGGCGCTGACGGAACCGGCGGAGACCTCGACACTGATATGGACATGGCCGAGGTTGTCGGGATGCAAGGTGATTTGCATGGAACCGCCATCGGGAAGGAGTTGGCCTTTAATGGTGGTGACGATCTGGTCCTGATTGGCGGCAGCAAAGGCGCGCGTGGGGGAAGTGGTCGCTGAGCTCGCGCTTGCGTCGTTGGTGTGGGTGGGGAGAACAGACGAAAGTGCGTTCAGGGTGCCGGAGATTGCGTTTGCAGCATTTGTAGTTGCGGCTGGAGTTGCGGTTGGTGTGGGGAGCGAGGCGACGGCTGTAGTTGATTCGTCAGACTGCGAATCAGTGTCTGAATCATCTGAATCAGATAACGCGGACGATGCGTCGGTGGCCGATGTGCTCGCGGCGTTGGCGTCGGTTTCTGCCAACTGCGAATCATCCTGCTTTTGCGCTCGCTGGTCGCGTGGGCGAATGCCTTGTGGTTGATTCGCGTCGGTGGTTTGCGTCCGCGCATTTATCGGAGCGGTGGCTTGCGTTTCGTCGCTCGGGTTATCTGAAGTATTCCCGTGCTTCAGATTCAAATTAATCGGTGTCTGCGTGGCATTGGTCGCGGCGATTTGCGTTGCTTCTGTCTCGGCGTCGGATTTGGCTTGGTTCTTCTGCTGCTTTTTTCCCTGGGGATGATGGCCATCGGGCGTGACGGCCTGCACCACGTTATTTGAAACTGTTTTTGCAGTGGTTTCAGCGTGCTCGGTTTCGGTTTCATCTTCCTGCGAAGAATCTGGGTCTTTTTTATCCGTGCTTTTTACGGATTGCTTGGCGAGAGTTGCGGTTGCAGTTTTGGTGACGGTTTCGGCGGCTTGTTCTTGAGAGGCTTCAGTCTGATTTTCGGTGGTGGTGGCGTCCTCGTCTTCCGACGTTTCGGCAGTGACGTCGGTGGCCACCTTGGCTTTTACTTTGGTTTGAGTTTGGGGCGTGGCCTGGGTCTTCTTGGCGGTTGTGTCGGTTGATTGTGTGCTCTTGGCGGCGCCGTGCTTGCCTCGCGCTGCATGCAGGGCTTGTTTGAAATCGGTGGGCGATGAACTAGATGACGATGTGGTTGACGCGCTGCTGGAATCGCTGGATGACTGGCTCGCATCGGCGGATTTTGCCTGAGATGGCGCACTATTGGCTGGGGGTGCGGATGGAGTTGGCGGCGATAAAACGATTTGCGTTACCATGTTTTTTATTTAACTGGCAGAAGCCTGCGCCTGGCGAATTCGCTCGAGTAACTTGCCCACACGCACAACTTCGTCAGGTGACTTGAATTCCTTTAATATTTTTGATGCCTGCAGCGGATCCATCGCATCGAGATAGCGCACAACGGTTGGATCATCGAGGCCCATGAAGACATCTTTGCACTGTTTGGCGGGCATGGCTTCATAGAGCGCGAGTGAATCCTGGAATCCCTTATCGGCTGCGAGGCGTGCAGCTTCGGATTCCTGATCCTGAAGTTTTTTCCGCTCTGCCTCGAGAGCGGAACGGTCTTTTGCCAATTTGGACTGAGCCAGATCAATCTGGGCTTTGAGATCGCGAAGCTCTTGCTGGCGGCGATCGAGGATTTCCTGCTCGGCGTCGTAGGAGCGCTGGATGTATTGCACCTGCTCGGCGGCGGAATGGCCTGACTGCTGGGCGAGCAATAGGTCTAATCCGCTGGTGGGTTGGGTAGTGGCAGAAGCCTCCTGGGTGGTGGGCTGGCTGGTGGCGAAGACGATTTCGCGGATTTGTTTGACCTTGTCTTTATCCAATTTGCCGGCGTGGAAGAGGTAGACAATGCAGACGGCAGCAATGATGAAATTCATTGCCAGGACGAGCATCAGGATATCTAATAATTTCTTCATAAGACGACTGACTGTAATTTGTTAGTTGATAGTGGCTAGTTGTTGAAGACCAGGACAACTAACTATTAACAACTAACCATCTATTCATCCCGCAAAGTTCATTTGCATGGCTACTTCGTCGAGCATGGAGAGTTCGGCAGCGGACTGCTTAGTGCGCCAGCGCTCTAATTGTTTTTCTTTGAGCTTCTCGATGATCTTTCGATCGCGCGCCGCGGCGGCCAGATCGCGGCGAGCCAGATCGACCTTGATTTGCATCCTGGCAATCTGCTGAGCGAGCTCGATGGCCTGCTTATGGCTCGAATTTAAAAAGCGCCGATGGCCGGCGAGGAAATTTAAATCGAGCACGCCGGTGAGGCGGTTCTTTTTAATATCCTCCACGGATTGCCGCACGGACATATCCAGGGCATCCAGCCGCTCACGCAAGGGCGTGACTTTTGCCTGGGCCTCAGCGAGCGCCCGCTGTTTTTCCCGCTCGATATTTTTGCGATGCTTGAGCACCGTCTCCAAGCCAAATACGAATTGCGCCATAAATCACCCGTTAGCCTTTCACAGGCTGCTGCTTTTTCACAGCCTGCGCTTTGAGAAGTTTTTCCAGCTGATCGATCACGCCCGCGAGTTCCATGAGCTGCTTTTTTGCCTGATCGAGCGTGGTGGCGCTGTGCGGATCCTGCTGTAGAAATTGCGTGATCCGTTGGCGCGATTGAATTGCCAGGTCGTATTCGAGGTTCGCGCCGGGAACGTAGGCGCCGATATTCACCAGGTCTTCGATATCCTGATAGGTGGCCCATAAAGAAAGAACTTTTCGCGCGGCGGCGAGTTGTTCTTTGTCTGCGACGTCGCTGCGCACGCGGCTGATGCTCTGGAGAATATCGATGGCCGGGAAATGGCCGCGATTGGCGAGATTGCGCGAGAGCCAGAGGTGGCCGTCGGAAATGCCTTTGACGGCATCGGGGATTGGTTCGTTAAAATCGTCGCCTTCAACCAGCACAGTGTAAAAGCCAGTGATGGAACCCTTGGGGGTTTTGCCGGCGCGTTCGAGAATTTCAGGGATGAGAGCGAACACGCTGGGAGGGAAACCTTTGGTCGCAGGCGGTTCTTTGGCAGCCAAGCCGATCTGACGCTGCGCCTGGCAGAGACGGGTCAGGGAGTCCAGAAGCAATAGCACATTTAATCCCTGATCGCGCAGATATTCGCAGATGGTGCAGGCGACCTTGGCGGCACGGACACGCAGCAGCGGCGGATCATCGCTGGTGGAAGCGATGACCACGCAACGCGCCAGGCCATTGGCACCTAAACTCGTGGAAAGGAATTCCTGCACTTCGCGGCCACGCTCGCCGATCAGGGCGATGACTGAAACATCTGCGGAGGTATTGCGGGAAATGGAGGACATCAGAGTGGATTTACCCACGCCGGGGCCGGAGAAAATGCCCATGCGCTGGCCGAGTCCGCAGGTTTGCAGAGCGTCGATGGCGCGAATTCCTGTAGCGATAGGCGTGCGGATATTTTCGCGACTCAGTGGAGCAACGCTGCGGCCATCGATACGGCGGGATTCGCGGGGTAGCAGTGGCCCTTTGTCATCGATCGGTTCGCCGAAGCCATTGAGCACGCGACCGAGCAATTCGTGTGAGCACCAGATGCGCGGGGCGGCAGAGAGATTTTCGATTTTGTCGCCGCGCGCCACGCCGGCGACGGATGTTAATGGCATGAGCAGCGTGCGTTCACCGGCAAAGCCTATTATTTCTGCCATGCTCGTGCGTCCGCCCAGGCTTTTGATTTCGCACAAACTGCCAATGGGAAGGGAAAGCTCTATCGCCTCAATCGTCAATCCGGAAATGGCATGCACTTCGCCGGTGACGCCAAAGGGCATCGCCGATTCAACGGATTCGAGTTGTGCAGCGAAGCGAGTCATAAGTGATTTTTAACCACAGACGAACACAGATAAAGACTAAGGCCGAAATAGGAAGGATGAAGGATGAATCAAATGCGTGGTTGGCAACTCTTTTTTCATCCTTCATCCTTCCAACTTCATCCTTCTCTTCTATCTGTGTTCATCTGAGTTCACCCGTGGTTAATTTCTCTTTCTTCTCCGGCAACAAATTTGCCATCACGCGGTCCAATTGCTGATCCAAATCGGCATCGACAATGCCCTGTCGGCTATAAACGCGGCAGCCGCCGACGGGCAGCGCAGGGTCTTCAATCAGTTCTGCGTGGGCGAGCGCGGGCCATTGCAGTTGCAGGTTTGGCAGCTCGGCGGTGAGCGTTTTTTTCTGCGAAGGATGAATCGCAATGCGCAGATCGGCTCCGTGAATGACGAGCTTCATTGCTTCGTGCAGATTGGCGGTGAGCACTTCCGGGTCGATAGATGCCTGGAGCTTGGTAACGCGGCGAGCAATCGACATGGCCAATGCGACGACATCGGTGACGCCTTGCGTTTCCAATGATTGCCGCTGTTTTTCGAAACTGCCCAGGGCGGTGTTAATGGATTGGATCAACTGCGTGAACTGCGTGCGATGCTCGTTCAATGCCTGGTCGTGCCCGGCTTTTTTGCCGGCTTGCGTGCCCTCGGCCAGGCCCTGGGCGAAGCCTTCTTTTTTCCCTTGTTCGGCGGCTAGCCTTTTGAGCTGCTCGGCCTGTTTCTCCGCATCTTCCAGCATCTGCTCCGACTGAGCGCGCGCACGCACGAGCAGCGAGCGAGCCTGGATTTCGATGTCTTTCATCGAAAAGGTCGTGGTCTGCTTCGGGATGTTGGCAGATTTAATGAGAGGCACGGAAAATAAGGATGAAGACTGAAGGATCAAGAATGAAAAAATGCGAAAATCCGGCAGAATCTATTTGCCGAGGATTTTGTCTTTTTTCAGCCTTCATCCTTTAGCCTTCATCCTTCCTTTTAAACGACCATTTCCTTCTCGCCGCCGCGGCCTGCGATGATGATTTCGCCGGCGTCTTCGAGGCGACGCACCACGTCGACGATCTTCTGCTGGGCGGCTTCCACATCGCTGACTCGCACGGGGCCCATGTACTGCATGTCCTCGGCAATGAGCTGGGCTGCACGCTCGGACATGTTCTTGAAAATCTTGTTCTTGAGCTCTTCGCTGGCGGTCTTGAGGGCCAGGGCAAGTTCCTCGTTGTCCACTTCCTTGAGCACGGACTGAATGCCCTTGTCGTTGACGAGCAGGATATCTTCGAAGACGAACATGAGCCGGCGAATCTGCTCGACGAGATCGGGATCCTCGGCTTCGAGCCCTTCCATGATTCCTTTTTCGGTGGAGCGGTCGGCGAGGTTGAGGATTTCGGCGACCGTATCGATGCCGCCCGCTTTTTCGAAGGTTTGGCTGACGATGTCGGACAGGCGATGGGCCAGGCCCTGCTCGACTTCCTTAATCACCTCGGGGTTGGTCTGTTCCATGTTGGCGATGCGCTTGACGACTTCGACCTGTTTCTGACTGGGGAGGCCGACAAGAATTTCGGATGCTTTCTGGGGATTCAGATGGGCGAGGATCAGAGCAATGGTTTGCGGATGCTCATCCTGGATAAACGTCAGCAGGTTTTCGCTTTCAGCCTTTTGTAAAAATGAGAACGGGGTCGTGGCGACCTGCTGAGTGACCTGTTTGATAATGCGGTCGGCGTCATCGCCGGAGAGGGATTTGCGCAACAGCGCCTTAGCGTGTTCGAGCCCGCCCTCGGTGAGATAACTGTTGGCCAGCGCGAGATTATAAAATTCGCCAAAAACGTCCTTGCGGATATCCAGTTCGATTTCACCCAGCGAAGCGATTTCGCGCGAGACTTCCTCGACAGCTTCGGGGGTGAGCCGTTTAAGCACTTCGGCGGCCTGGTCCTGCTCCAGGGAGAGGAGCAATACCGCTGCTTTTCTGACTCCGTTTAGATCAGCCATTCCTTGTTAGTTGTTAGTTGTTAGTTGTTAGTTGTTGATTATTAATTGCCGGTAAATGCTTCCGTTCTCGCATTTACTGGCAACTAACAACTAACAGCTGACAACTGACAATTTCGCAACTCCTTTCCTATCACGCATGGTTCAACCATCGCTTCACGAGATTGGCCGCGCCGTCTGGATTCTCTTTCACCATTTGCGAAACCTGTCCAATCATTTGCTGGGTTTTGACTGCGTCGTCGTCGAGTTCCATGCCGTCGAGCGTGGCGTTGCCTTCGCTGGCCTCGCCGGCGACGAGTTCACCCGCTTCCAGAGACTGGGGTTCAGATTTTTCCTGCACTGCATGAACGATTGGCTGCGGCGTTCCTTTGCGCACCATCATGCTGACCATGAACAAGCTGATGACCGCCAGGGCCGCGACCGCGATGTCTTTCAGATGGCCGCTCAGGAGAGCGGTGACTGTCGAGGTTTGGCCGCCGGCGATGGCGACAGTTTCCGGCGAAATCTCTGGAGAAATTGGATCGTAAAAACCTATACTGATCGCGTCATCAGTCAGGCCAGTACAGCCGCGGATGGCGCCTTTAATGACTGGAGTTTGAGTGTCAATAATCGATTGAATCGCACTGGCATCAGGATCTTTAGCGCTGGGGTTTTCCTGTTTGTAGCACGCGACGAAATAGGTGCGGGGAATTTGCACGGTGGCGGCACGGGGAGTGATTTTTCCGGGGGTTTGCGTAGTCTTGGTGAGGGTTTGCGAGGGGAGCACCGTGAATTCGTTGTTTTCCATGGTTTTGGTGCTGTTGGTTTTGGCGCCGCCGCTTTCGCCGACATTGGCCTGAATATTTGCGCCGAGGCCTGGCTCGGCGGACGCGGCCTGGCCGGAATTGATTTCGTCGGACGTGGTTTCTTCTTTCAGGGGTTTATAGAGCGAATTCTTGGTGTCGATTTCGGTTTGCTCCTTGCTGATGGACTGCGTGTCGACATCGCAGGTGACTTCGGCGAGCACGGGAGCGTTCATGTAGGCGAGGGCTTCTTTAATTTTGCCGCTGAGATATTTTTCCTGATCGCGCGCCATGTCCAGTCCCTGCGAGGCGGCTCCGAGGCCGTCGCCGGTGTCGGTGTTGATTGCGATGCCGTTGATAATGACATGCACATTGGCTGCATCCAGACCAGCAACGGCGCCAGTGAGAAATCGCTGCGCCGAATCGGCCAAATGCCGATCCGTTTTGCCGGGATCGCGCGTGGTGATGTTGACCGCGGCGGAGGGCTGGATCGAATCTTCGATCGACATCCCCTGCTTCATGGTTTTGTCGATCACGACCGATGCATTGGTTACGCCTTGCCAGCGGGAAATGATTCCGGAAACCGTGATCTCCGTGGCGTGCTTCCACATCTCATCACTTTTGTCATCGGCATCAAAGGGGTTCATGATTTTGACCATGCTGTCAAAACCATCTGTGATGTTCTGTGGCATCTGCTGCGCTTCGGTCAATTCCGCCACCGCCTGCATCTGCCGTTCAGCGGGGACCAGCACACGGTCGCTGCTGACTTTCACGTCATAATCATGAGAGCGGAGATAATTGGAGATGCGCCCAACGTCTTCGGTGCTCAATGATTGATCGAGCACGGGCAAATATTCGGGAGAGGCAGCGTAATGCACCCAATAAAACAGCGTCATCACCATGATCGTCAGAAGCGACGCGGTGAGCATTTTTTGACTGGGAGTGAGCGCTAGCAATTGCGCCTGGATACGATCGAATTGGGTTCGGACGAGATTCATGGCTGCCTTCCTTGACGTTTACCAGCGCGGCTCCGCCGCACCGCCCGGCCCGAGGGCCGAGATTAAACGAGATCATACTGGGATATTTTTGATCTCATCATATGCATCGAGCAATTTACTCCGAATCGACAAAAGCGTTTTGAACGCCAGGTCGCTTTTTTCCATCGCGGTCATCACGCCGGTGACATTGTCGCTTTTTCCAGAAGCAACGTCATCCACCGCATTGCTGGCATCCTCCTGCAAGCGGGAGACTTCGTTGATGGAACTTTTGAGCGCATCGGCAAAACTCGCTCCGTTGGTGGGCGCGGCTGCTCCGGTGCTTCCAGCACCGCCGGCAGCTGCGCCAATCTTTGAGAGCAAATCGTTGTTCGCGCCTGAAATCATAAAAAACAATTACGCCAAAATCCGCAATGAAGAGGTGATCATGCTCTTGGTGGTTTCCATCATGCTCACATCAGCATCGTAAGCCCGCGATGCTTCCATCATATTAACTGTTTCCATGGATAAATCCACGTTGGGGTAACGCACGTAACCATCGGGACTCGCAAAGGGATGGCTGGGATTATATTCCTTGCGGCCTTCGCTCTTATCCACGTTGATGGTTTGCACATGCACACCGGGGCCGTCGGGATCATCGGATGTGCCCTGATTCAGCACGACGAAGCGGCGCTGGTATGGGCCAGTGCCGGGGCCGTTGCTTTGGAAGGTGTCGATGTTGGCGACGTTGCCGGCGATCGTGTCCATGCGGGCCCGCTGGGCTGTCAATCCGCTGGCTCCGATATCTAATGTGTCAAACATAAAACCACTCCATTTCAAGTGCCACGCCGCAGCTCCGCTGCGGCATTTACTATTCAGGTTTCTCGGTGATAGCCATATCGAGCATCATATATTGCTGCCTGAGCATTTCGATCACGGTGTTGTGCATTAAAGCGTTCTTGGAAAAATCACTCATTAATTGTTCGAGCGAACGTTTTTGGCCGTCGTGAAACAGCACGCCACCGTTGGGGTCCGTTGCCTTGGGCATAACATCGCTGAAATCGGTCGCGCCGGGCGTATTGGAATCGCGCTGATCCATGCGCTCGCCGAGCATTTCCTGGAAACCACCCAGCGAAAGGTCCTTGGCCTGGTAACCGGGCGTATCGATATTGACGATGTTGTCTGCGAGCAGCGTGTGGCGAGCCTCGGTAAATTTCACCATCTGCTCCAGTTCGGGAGCATTGGTCTGGTTAAACAGGCGTTCAAGGAACATTGCCAACACCTCACTTTGTCAAACTATGTGCCACGGTCGAACTCGTTGAGTTCCTGTTGTTTCTGTAAAGGTCCTTCGCTGCATCGCAAGCGAATTCTGCGCACTCGCGCAAAATTTGCTTCCTAGTGCGCTTCGATCAATTCACCGTCTTCTTTCCATTTCTTTAACTTCATTCCTAAGGTGCGCAGGCCGATTCCGAGCGCGGTTGCCGTTTTCACACGATGGCCTCGGAAGCGATCCAGCGTAGAAAGAATGACCTGCTTTTCGATATCCGCAAGCGGCTTGCCGGCCAGGTCATCCATCGCAGATGAAGCGGCTGGTCCTTTCACGCGTAGCCAGGGTTCGAGCGTCACCGCCCGGATCAATCCCTCAGCTTCCTCCAATACGCACGCTCGCTCGATAATGTTTTGCAGTTCACGCACATTGCCGGGCCATTCGTATTTCTGGAGCACGCGAATCGCATCCGGCTCGATATGGCGAAATGCCTTGTTCTCCCGGCGAGCAATCATGTGCAGGAAATGCTTGCAGAGATCGGGCACATCTTCAGGCCGCTGGCGAAGCGAAGGCAATTCAATCGGCACCACATTCAGGCGATAAAATAAATCCTGTCGAAACCTACCAGCTTCAACTTCTGATTCGAGATCGCGGTTGCTCGTGGCGACCACGCGCACGTCCACTTGCTGCGTCACACTCGAACCAACGCGCTCGAATTGATTTTCCTGAAGCACCCGGAGCAATTTGGCCTGCAGGCTTCCTGGAATTTCGCTGATTTCATCCAGCAGCAGCGTGCCGCCGTCAGCAAGTTCGAATCGACCACGACGCATTTTGTCTGCGCCGGTAAATGCGCCTTTTTCATGACCGAATAATTCGCTTTCCAGCAGATTCTCACTGAGGGCCGCGCAGTTCACGGCGAGCATAGGCCGATCCTTGCGAGCGCTGGCGTGATGAATCGCTCGGGCAACCAGTTCTTTTCCCGTGCCGCTCTCGCCACGGATCAGCACGGTCGCATTGCTGGCGGCCACCTGCTCGATGCGCTTTTTGATGGAAGCCATGGAATCGCCGGCGCCGACGATCGGCTTGGCCGCACACACTTCAGCTGCAGCAGTGCGATAAGCAGCGTTTTCCAGTTTCAAGCGCGAATGCTCGAGCGTTCGCTCCACGAGCATTTTGATCTCTTCGCCGTCGAAGGGCTTCTGAATGTAGTCGTACGCCCCCAGCTTCATCGCTTCGACGGCAGTATTCACGGAGGCAAAGGCGGTCATCAACACCACCGGCATGTCATTACGAACCTTGCGGGCTTCGACAAGCAGATCAATCCCCGTCATCTTGGGCATCTTCAAATCGGAAATCATCAGATCGAAGCGGCGCTCGGCAAGTTTCGTGAGTGCCATCGGCCCATCCGTGGCTGCAACAACCTCATGCCCTTCGCGCGCCAGCAAACTCGCCAGCGAATCTCGCATCATATCCTGATCATCCACTATCAAAATCCTGGCCATACTTGGACTCCGTTCCTTTTTTGTTAGTTGATAGTTGTTAGTGGTTATTTGTATTGGCTTTTAACAACTAACCACTAACAACTATCAACTAACGAATTTCAAATCCTTATCTCAAACCTGGCTCCACTACCCGGAATATTTTTCACAATAATTGTTCCATCATGCGCTTCGACGATGCGATGAACGATGGCCAATCCCAGACCCGTCCCATCATCCTTGGTGGTGAAAAACGGGTTAAAGATTTTGTCCATCATTTCCGCGGGCACGCCGGGGCCGTTGTCTTCGACGCTCAATACAAATTGCCGAGCTTCCTGCTCGTGCGTGGGAGCGCGGAATTCAATGGTGATCCTGCCATTCTCCGCCGAAGCATCGGCTGCGTTCAGCAATAAATTCAGGATCGCCTGTTCGATCAGATTGCTATCCGCCTGGATTTCCAGATCAGAAGGCCCTAACCGCTGACAATCGATCTGCTTTTTACCCATGCGCAAGGCAGCATATTCCACCGACTGCATAACCGTTTGCGCCAAATTCATCGTAGCAATGTGCGCCCTGATTTCGCGGGTGAATTGCAATACCTGGCTAACCAAGCCCTCAAGCCGATGCACGCCCTGGGAAATTTTTCGCACGACCGCCAATTGCGCGGGGCGATCGTTTAAATCCCCAGCCAGCATGGACGCATAAAGCTGAATGCCACCGAGCGGATTGCGGATTTCGTGAGCCATGCCAGCCGCCATTTCACCCAGAGCCGCCAGGCGATTGCTTCGCTCCAGCAACCGGTTCTTTTCCGACAGCTCAGCTTTCAGCGTAGCGACGGTTTGTTCGAGGCGGTCATGCGATTGCTCGAGCTTTTCCGTCACGGCGGAATAAGCCATGATGATTCGCCCCAGCTCTTCAATGCGCTGGCGAGCGTCGGTTTGCGTGGTTGGCAGTGCCTGCATTGTCATATCAATCACGAGCTCCGAATATCCACACTCGACCTGCGCATTCCCCCATACGCAGAAGCGGCATAGCGACGATTTACCTGTTGCCCCTTGCCAGTGGCGGCAATCTGACGGGTCACTGCGATTTTCCGCTGCTGTAAAACAATCGTGTCATTGCGATCGGCCGACATAATCTCTTCCAGCAGCGAACGCACCTCGGCCATGAGTTTTTCCGCCATCGCTTTTCCCTGGGCATCCAGCGTGTCGCGATAGCCAGTCCAGTTTTTCCGCACGGGCCCGAGGATTTGCTCCAATGCCGTGATTCGATCCAGGACTTCCTGGCGTTTCTTTAAAATATTGAGCAGTTGCTCGGTCTGCCCCTGCTGCACACATTGATGCTGCGCGTCAGCCAGCTTGGCCAATTTGCGATAGCAAGCCACCTGTTCGGTCAACGCACTCAAGATGGAATCAGTTGAATTCATTTCCACATCCCACTGTTGCTCGTCCAGGCGAGCCATTGGTCCCAGTATTTACGCGGCATGCCCAGGCCATTGTCGGAAAACGCGTCCGGCGGCATGCGACGTAATAGCCATTTCGCTCGTTCGTTAGCAGCTTTGGCTTCCTGTGTTTTGCCCATCGCGACATATGCGTTGACGATCTGCACGTAAGCCGCCAGCGCGCTGGGATCATCCTGATACCGAAATGCCGCCTCGTCATAAAGCTTGACCGCCTCGGCGTAATCGCCCAGGTCGTAGACGCAATCAGCGCGATAAAAATGCGCCAATTTTAATTGCAGTGCATCCACATCCGAGTCCGGTGTCTTATCGCGATACCAATCCACGAGCCGATCGTAAAACTGCTTGGCTTTGGTAAGCCGTGAGCGGTGGGCAGCAGTTTCTTCGGCGATGTCGGGCGCGGGTTGGGTTGTCGAAGTGGCTGGAGCAGCGGCGATTTGTGCATCGAGCAGCAGAGCGCTTTTGCGATAACTATCTGCCATGAGAAAAAGCACCTGGGCCATCTGCGGGTTAGTCGGATAGCGCTCCGTCCATTCCTGCAATCGCCCGACCGCTTCTTCATATCGCCCGGTGCGATAGTACAACTGGCCCAGCTCGAATAAGGCCTGCTTGAACTCTTCGGCCTTGGGCGTCAGCAGCGGATTGTTCTCCAGCACGCTACGCAGAACATTTTCAGCTTTGGGGAAATTGTCCGGGCCTTTGGCGATATAAGATTGTGCCAGCGGAACAGCGCTTTTGCTGGCGGCGAGAGTGTTGGGATAGCGGAACTGATTGCGCGTGAAAGTGTCAATCGCCTTATCAAATTGGCCGCCCGCTTGATACGCGCGACCCAGCCGCAGCAATGCGGTGGGCGTGAGCGCATCGTCGGGGCGTTCGTTTACGAATGTTTCCAGCGCCGAGATGGTGCGTTGGATGTCGCCGGCCTGATCGTAAAGATCGATCGCTTTCCAAAGCGCATCGCCATAACCAGCATCATCCTTTAATGTCAGTGCACGGGAATAAGCGAGATAGGCATCGCCGGCTTTGGCGCGGAACTCGCTGATTTGCACCATGCGGCTGGCGTGCTGGGCGTCGTTGGCATCGGCCAGCGATTGATTGATCTGCTGCGCGCGGCGTTCGAAGTAAACACCGAGCCGAGCGAAGAACTCTGCAGCGGGGTGAGGCGTTAATTGTTGCTCGTAGCCGATGCATTCAATCGTGTCGGCGTAATTGGCGCGATCGCTCAAAGCTCGCTCGGCTCGCCGGATTCCATCGACAACCTCATCATGAATTTCTGGTGCTGGCTTGGCGAGGAATTGCTGGGTGAGATCGTGCAGGTCGCTCAGACCCGCATCATCCTGCCCCAGGGCAAGTCGACAATTGGCGCGGCCCAGTAACGCCAGCGGAGCCACTTCCGATTCCGGATGGCTCGTCAGCACGGATTGGAAAAAGGCGGCTGCCTCGCGATTGTCCTGGCGCTCGGAAAGAATTTTGCCTAGCAGACAGGCGGCATTGGCATCCAGCGGATGCTCCACACCCAGCTGATCCCGCGCCAAACGCAAGCTCCGCTCCGCTCCGGAATTCTCTTTTTGCTTCCACTGAATGAAGCCCATCCGGTAATTCAGTGGGCCCAGCATGGAGGGCGGGGCATTAAGAAGCAAACCGGTCTGCAATGTTTTGGATGCACCATTCAGATCGCCGTTGGCGATTTGCAATTGCGCTTTCTGATCGTATCCCCAGGCTTTTTCCGAAGGTGAAAGCTCGGCCTGGTTTAAATAGTTATTGAGGCTTTGCTGCGCTGCAGGATCATTGGCAGCAATTTGCAGCTCGATCAGCTTTTTGCCGTAGTTAAGCTCCAGTTTAGGTTCGATCTTGATCGCCAGACGGTAATTAGCCAAAGCATCTGCCGGTTGGTGGAGTGATTCATAGCTTTGAGCAATGCGGCGATAGATTTCTCCGGTCGGAGCAACGCCGAGCTTCAGAGCGGAATGGCTTTCCTCAACAATGTTGGCCTCGTTCAGCGCCAGGGAATAATGATGCGCGATCTGAACTTGCTCCAGAGACTTGGCAATCAGCAGATGCCCTTCGCCTTCGAGTTCGCCGTGCAATGTACCAGCGGCAATCAATGCGTTGACCTGATCGATCGCCGCTTCAGGACGATCGGCGGTGAGGAACGCCGCGGCGACATCCAATTTTTCTTTGGGGGTTAAGAAATGCGGCGCGATGAACCGATAAGCGGCATAGACAAATAGAGCAACCGATGCCAAAAACGCTGGCACCTGCCACAGATGTGAAATGGAAGATGACGCCTTCCCAGAATTCATGACTTCCATGCCCGAATAGCCGTTGCCATCAATCCGTCGATGACAAAATGCATCCTACCTCTGTTTTACCAAAACGCAAGAAAATCTTAGTGAATATTTTCACCTAGGTTATTTAACTCTCTCACGCGTTAGCACTGCGCCCTGGCGCGTCGTTTTTAAAATTTGGAACATATTTGATTCTCGCGCCATGTTTAGCCGCCGCGGCCTCGCGGCAGTATTGAAAACCACCGCGAGGCCGCGCTGGCTAAACAAGTTAGAAGCGCGGACCAACTATCAACCATGTCATTCCCAAACGAGAATTCCTTACGCTTCCGCGAAAGCGCAGGTTCCCGAGTAGGGTGAATTCTCTAGTGTGAGTAAACAGTGGATTACTTGCTCACCTGGCGGCGCGCAATTTCATCCCGCAATTTGGCGGCGTCTTCGTAGCGCTCTTCCTGGATGGCTTTATCCAGTTGATTTTGCAAACGCGTCAGCGGATCGACCGGAAGCTTGCGGCGAATCTCCCGGGCGAAACGCCGCAACACCTTGACCTCATTAGAATGAGCAAACGCTTCTTCCTGCCCAAACTTCACAAAGAAATCGCGGATCGAATCCAAACCATGCTCCACAGTTTCGAGTGCTTCCTTATATTTTTCTTCGCTCTTGAGCAGGGATGCCTGGGCGCGGATGTTCATCATGGTGATGTAAGGGCGATATTGCTCGAGCACCAGGCGGTCCTGCTCATCGGCAGCGTATTTCGCGCAGAAATCCATGACACGAAGATTCCGAGCTGTATCACGCACCACGCCAGCATATTCCTCCAGCACGAATAACGAGAGATAACGGTGATAATACATCACCGCTTCTTCTCGTAGGGCTGAACAATCCTGCTCGGTCACTTCAAAGCCCGTTTCCCCGCCAGTCGTCTTTCGATGCTCAGCAAGCTGGTGCTCGAAGTAATCCAGCAGCGAATCATGCCCATGCGGCTTACGCCCATCGGGGCGGCCGGACATTTCCATCTGCAAAAGGCCCAGATCCAGCCTCATCTGGAGTTTTGGCTTACCGTCCAGACCGGCCACCTTGCGGACATTGATCGTGCCCGGCTCATAGTCCCATTCGCTTAGAATGGGGTTAATGTCTTTGGATATTTTCTTGTCTTGTTCTTCCATGAAAATCTAGTCCCAAATAACGGCCCTTTCAGACCAACATATTTTACACCCGTTCCAGTGAATCGGCCACTTGACCGGAGATGATTTAGATCACAAAAGCGGGAAATGTTCGGGAAGAAATCGAGAGGTAATTCGCTTGCCGTAAATTGATTGGTTTGATAATCTTGCATGCGATGAATCAAGGGGCGCAGGCGCTTATTTGCGGCGATCAATGCATACAACACGGTTCGACAACACAGCTAAGGGTAAATTCATGAAAAGTCGTTTGCTGAAGTCTCGGCGGAATCGGCTCACCAGCCAACGCGCATTGTCCAGCGCGGTCGACACACTCGAAGCGCGCACGCTGCTTTCCACCACGCCCACGGCGATCACGATCCAGAACGCTCCGACGGGCTCGCCGGTTGTAGGCTCGCTGACGGTCAGCGTCGATCCCTTCGGCGCTTTCGGCGAAAGCTTTCCCCAGAGCGGCGCTCTGTACGATCCTTTCCCGTCCGGCAACGGCAATCCGTACAACAGCGTGCGCGTCAGCGCGCTCTATTTTCAACCCGCCGGCGGATTTTTGAGCGCGGGCTACGTGCTTCCCGATCAAACCGCCGCCGATGCCGCAACCAACGTGCAATTTACCCAGCCCTCGGCCAACACCGCCATCAGCACGTTCACCATCGACGGCTTTCAGATCACGCTCACGCAAACCATTGCCGATGTTCCCACGAGCGACAGCGTCACGTATATGACGCAAACCTATCAGATCAAAGACGTGTCTAACACGCAGTACATCAATACGCCATTCAACGTCGTGCACCTGCTCTACGCCGACCGCACGGACGGCTCGATCAGCAACTGGGGCGCTCTCTCCGGCGACAATCGTATCGGCATTACCTTCACCTCCAAGGATGAAAATTCGGTCTTCCAACGTATTGATGCCTTGGGTGTCGACTCAGCCGGAAACACCGTTTACGACTGGGATACCACCAATTCGCCCTCAGGTTTTGATATCACCAACGAAGCCGCCACCAGTTCCAACGATCCCAACTACTATCAAACCATCGTCGCCGACTCCGGCATCCCCGCAGGAGATAATGGTAATGTCGCTGGTGAAACCAATGGCGATCTGATTGACGACACCACCCCCCCCGCTGGCAACGCCGAAGACGCCGTGGTCGCGGTACAGGATAGTCTCGAATTCACGCAGCTCGGACAAACCATTACTTATATCACCCGCACCGGCTGGGGCGACACCGGCGACGAAACGCCCGCGATCTATCACCAACCCGGCACATTCAACATCACGGCGCTAACCCCCACCGCTCCGGAAGGAACCGATGCCGTCCTGCAAATCACCCGCACCGATGGTTCGCTCGGACACGCCTCAGTCTTTTTGAATGATAATGACTTGCACGGGACCGCTACGGGCGGCGCGCCAACTAATGCCAACGCCGATTTCCAGGAGATCGTGGCTAATGCGAATAACGCTGGCAACGGTATCCTGCCGCCACTGAATGTCATTCTAGCTGATGGTGAAACCACCACGGGCGTCGGCTCATACAGCGACAATCCCACCATCGCCGTTTTCAACGACACCAAGATCGAACCAAGCGAATTTTTCTTCGCTGTGATCGAAAATCCTCAGGACAATGCCCTGCTGGCCAATGGCGACACTCCAACAAGCCCCCCTACAGACACCGGTATTACCATTCCCGCCAACGATCAGCCCTCCGCGTTCCATTTCGCCTCCAGCGCAACCAGCGCCGATCAACCAACCGGATTCACACAAAGTTATACTTGGACCGAAGGCCAAACCGCCCAGATCATCGTCGAGCGCGACCTCGATGATGGCGGCAATCCCAATACGGGCCCCTACGGTGCCTTTGCCGTGAACTACACCATCACCGGCAGCGGCTCAAATCAAGCTACCCCAGGCGAAGAAGTAAATGGCGTGATCACTCCCGCCAATGCCGATTTCATTGACGTAACTCCCGGCCTCGATGGCACGCCCGGCTCCTCATCCACCTACAGCGATGGCACCATCACCGGCTCCCTCCAATTCGCCGCCGCCACACCCGATCAGATCAACACCCCCACGCAAGGCGTAAACTATCAATACATCGATCTGAATACACTCGTAGATAATCTGTACGAAGGGAACGAAACGTTCACGATTACTCTGCAATCCGGCAATGCTCTGTTAGTTGGAACTCCCAGCACTTTCACGGGAACGATCGACGATGCCCAAACCAGTGGCCCCGTGCATCTGCAAAATGATTCACAAAGCGTAACCGTAAGCCCCACCAGCACCGTGAGCCAAACCATTGGCGTGCTGCGCACCGAAGCTACGGGCGCGGGTCAGGTAACGGTCGATTACACCGTCAACGGTAGCTCAGCGACCGCAGGCAGCGACTTCACTGTTCCCGGCGGCGTATTGAGCGGAAATTCCTACACCGGCACCCTCACCTTTGCCGCCGGCGCTTCCACGCCAACCGATCCACTGGTCATCGATTTCCCCGCTAACGATGAAGCAGGAGCGGATAAGACCCTCACCATCACCATTTCACTTCCTTCCGATCAAGATATCCCGGGCCTGATCGGCGCCCCCAGCACGGAAACACTCACGCTCAATAACAACAACGCACCCGGCGTGATTCACTTTGTCGGCAGCTCCACGCAAACCGTCGCCGAAGGCACCGATCCTATCACGGGTGCGCCCTACAAGATCGTCACGTTGCAAGTCACGCGCGATCCCAGCGACGGCGCTGAGGGAGCGGTCAGCGTGAATTATTCAACATCAGACGGAACCGCCACCTCCAGCGGCACGACTCCCGACTATCAAACCGCCACCGGTACCCTCACCTGGGCCGACGGCCAGACCGGCACGCAGGATATTCAGGTCAAGATTTACGACAACACCAGTGCCACTTTTCCGATTCCCAACAAAGACTTCTCCGTCAATCTCAGCGATCCCACCGGCGGCGCAGCATTAGGGACCCCCAGCAGCGTGGTCATTACCATCACCGATAATCAACAGCCCGGCGTGAATTTCTCCAATACCAGCTACACCGCTTACGAAAAAGATCCCAGCACAGGCCAGCCCGGCACCGCCAACATCGTCGTCGAGCGCGACATGGGCGCCGGCCAATCTTCCGCCGCGTGGACATTCACTTACACCGTAATTCAGGGAACCGCCCTTGCCGGTGTCGATTACGTCGCCCCCACTTCCTCCACCAACACGGTCACTGTCACCGACCCCACTCAGAACACCTACACGATTCAGATTCCCATTCTCGAAGATTCTAACAATGTTAATGACACCACTTTCTCCGTACGCCTCATCGGCGCAACCGTCGGCACCGATACCTCAGCCCTCGGCTCCAGCATTGCCACCACGGTAACCATCACCAACGCTGATACCGATATCGCACTCGCCCAAGCCAGTTACACAACCGCCCCGGGTTCCCGCAGCGTGCCGATCATCATCAATCGCACCGGCCAATCTGAAGGCGATGTCACCGTCAGTTACACCACCGTCGATGGCACCGCGATCGCCGGCACCGATTACACCGCCACCACCGGCTCGGTCACCATTCCCGCCGGTCAGAACAGCGTGACCGTGAATGTGCCGATCCTCACCCCCGCCGGTACCACGCAGGCCACCAAGTCTTTCTCATTCAAAATCACCAATGCCCTGCTCTCCGACCCCACCGATTTTGGCAACAGCGTCAATGTAAATTTCAGCTCGACTCCCGCAACCGTTTCTATCGCCGGCCAGGTCACTGTCACTGGCATCCAGCTTCTCTCCGGCAAAAACAACGCGATCAACCGCGTCGTCATCACTTTCTCCGATCCCCTCAATCCCGCCGGCGTGCCCAACCTCAATAACTATGTCCTGGCGACCATCGGCAAGAAGAACGCATTCAATAAACAGATCGGCTTCACTAACGCCCAGTACGACGCCAGTACACAATCCGTCACCCTCTATACCAAGACCTCGCTCTCCAAGAACAAACTGTACCAGCTCTCCATCCGCTCCGATGGCGGCATCATTTCCATGTCCAATCAGCCCTTCGTCACCGGCACCCCCGGCGGATTAGGCGGCACGCAGGTCGCCACCTTCTCACGCGGCACCAAAGTCACCTACACCGATCCCGATGGAGACATCGTCACCCTGAAAACCAATAAAGGCGGCTCCATGGATTTTATCAACGGCGTCAACGGCGGTTATCCCAGCCTTTCCCTCACCGGCACCACCAAGAGCCAACTCACCGGCTCCCTCAAACCCCTCGGTGACGGCCACACCTTCATCGCCTCCATCACCAACCCCGACGGCGTACAGGACCTGCTGGAACTCAACCCCCAATTCACCATCGATTAATTTTGTTCGAAAATTACCAATCACTTAGTGCCTCGCATGTATATGCGGGGCTTTTTTTCGTCTACCGCTCAGAGTTAATTCACCCCGTATAATGTTGCAATGCCCAACCCCCTGCACGCTCTCCACGAATCCGCCGGCGCCGAATTCCAAGCCTACGCGGATATCGACATCGTCACCACATTCGGCCACCCCCAGGCCGAATACTCCACCGTCCGCACCGGTACAGGTCTCATCGATCTTCCCCAACGCGGCCTCATAGAAGTCACCGGCAAAGACCGCCTCCTCTTCCTGAATAATCTGCTCACCAATCAGACCTGGGACAAAGAAAAGAAAGCCGGAATGCCCGCAGGCACCGGCGTATACGCTTTTTTCCTGAACAACAAGGGCCGAATCGTCTGCGATGTAAATGTCTTGGAACTGGGCGATCGCTGCCTCCTCGAAACCGACGCACGCCTCATCCCGCCCTTTGCCGATGCCCTGCAAAAATATATTTTCGCCGAGCAGGTGAAAGTAACCCCGCGCACCGAGGAACTGCACGAGATCGCCCTGCACGGCCCCGGCGCACCAACCCTTCTCTCAGAATTAACTGGCGGTAGCACTTCAGCCTGCGGTGAGCAAGGTCGAACCGCCTGCGGTGAGCAAAGTCGAACCGTGCCACTGACCAACGGTGCTTCCCTCCAATTTCAATTCGACACCACCCCCATCATCGCCTGGCGCGACGACATCACCGGCACCCCCGGCTTCAATCTCATCATTCCCGCAGATCGGGCGCTGTTCATCTGGCAATCCCTCCTCGACAAATTCGCCAAACCTCCCGAGCACCAACCCGCCAAGCTGCGCCTGCGTCCCTTCGGCTGGGCCGTATTCAACACCACCCGCATCGAAGCCGGCCGCCCCCTCTTCGGAATCGACTTTGACGACAACATTCTCCCCGCCGAGACCGGCCAGATGGCCCGCGCCGTCAGCCTCACCAAAGGCTGCTACCTGGGTCAGGAAATCGTCGCCCGCATGCACGCCCGCAACCAAGTCGCCCGCCAGATCGTCGGCATTCGTATCAATGAAGACGCCCTGCCATTAGCAGGCTCCCCCATCATGGATGCCGAAGGCAACACCATTGGCGGCATCACCAGCAGCACCGTCTCCCCCATCCTCAGCAACGCCTGCATCGCCCTGGGCCTGGTCAAAAAACCTTTCATCCCACCCGAAACCCCCGTACGCGTCGCCGCCGAAGGCGGCATGCGCAACGCCACAATAGTAAAAACCCCTTTCGTGCAGACAGCTACTTAAACCAACTCGCACGACCCTGCATTCACCGGCGGTGGCACGCTCGACTGAGCTCGTCGAAATCTTCAGTGCCGCTGACAAACCGCTCACCGCGCTTTAGCGAACCACAATTTCATATAGCGGCGTGGTCGCCTCGGACTGAGCCTGTCGAAGTCTTCAGCGACCACGGCCAAGGCAGAAATTAATCAGAGTCCATATCAGCCTTTTGCGCCAGCTCCGACTCTTAAAAGCTGCCCTCCATGCAAGAAACAACAAAAAATCCCACGGATAGCCATCCGTGGGCTTTGAATTTCCCTATTTAATGAAACTCTTAAAACCGCCCGCCGCCCGCCGCCCCTCGGAACGGCATCGGTTGCGGAGTCGGTGCAGCTTGACCTGTCCCCGGCTGTGTCGGCACCGTCATCTGACGAATCAGATCGCGATACTGCGGATCCAGCTGATCGTGCTGATAATCACGCCGCACCAGTTGCCCTTCAGGCCCTACCAGCAGCACATAACTTTCATTGTCATAATCCGTGCGGATCGCCACCATCGTCCACTTGGTGGTGTAGTTGACGTTATTCGCATTCGCATGCGCCGCGCCGATTATATCGCCGGCCGAATCCTGTTCCGTGACCGTAGAGAACTGGCCGTTCTGCCATTTGAAAATTTTGAAATTGACGCGCTCGCCCGCCGAGATGCCTGAGGCGACGAAGAAGCTGACGATCGGTGGCACTGCCACCGGATCGCTCCACCGGCTGTAATCGCTGGTCAGCGCCAATGCCTGCAGCACATGCTGGTTACCCGCCACCATGGGCTTGCCATGCGCAGGATTCAACACCATGTAACGGAAGCGATAACGATAAGCCTTGCCCGGCTGGACGCTGTCATCATGCGCCCAGCACTCCACATCCTGCTGTTTCGACGGGTCAAACTCTCCACCCTGCGGAAGCGCGCTGGCGAATTTCTGCACGGCGGCGGCAGCGCTCCCTTGCAGATTCTGCTGCATCATTGGAGCCGCGTTAGGATTTCCCTCGCCACCTGGCGGCGCAAATGGACCACCCATAGCACCCGGCGGCATGCCCGGCTGACCAAACGGCTGAGGACCGCCAAATCGCGCCTGCGCCAAAATCGCTGAATCAGTCACATCCCGCGGACCCATCCCCTGCGGACCACCCGGACCAAATCCCGCGCCGCCCGGTGGACCAAATTGCTGCCCGGGCTGCGGGCCGGCCGGCGTATTGTTCCGCTGCCGCAGAAGATCCTTGTATTGCTGGCTGTTCAAATAATCCAGGCGTGCCTTTTTCTCATCCGGCGTGTGCGGGACCATCTTCAAATTGGTTGGATCAAACGCTGGCGCGTTCGGCGTACTGATCGCTTCTTCCGTCGCGGCATCACTTGGCAAATACCACGGCTTGCCCTGCACCACATTGAAAGTCGGCGGTTGCAGGATCAGAACGACATTGCTCTTGGCCCATCCCGCATACTGCAGCTGTTGGGCAGGATTATTGTCAGCTGGATAAGCTGGAATCCCCAGATAAATCGGCGGCTGCACCGTGGTTTCATTCCCCCACGACCCATCCGGCAATTGCTCCTGACGCTGGACATCCACCCGCAAAAACTCCGTGGTCTGATCCGCTGCGGGATATTTCGCCTCTGTCAATCGTTTAGACAGCTCACCAATCGAAATTTTTCCCTCCACCGTAACCCAATTCTTATCTTCCACTCCCGGCTGCTGAGGTGCCCCCGGCTGACCCCCTTCAACCATCACCGGAGCCGGATTATTCGAACCCGAAGTCGATACTTGATCGCGATATGCCTTAATTCCCACCAGATCAGGCGTCGGTGGAACAGGCAACTCTGCCACAGGTCCGCGCCCGGTCGGCATATCCGGATTAATATCCCCACCCGGAGCCGGCGGTGCTTCCAGCCAATAACCAGTCAATGTGGGCGGCGGCGCTTCCCCAGGTTGGCGAATCACCTTCTGCTCAAAATTCCCCGAAAATTCAGGCTTCTTCTGCAATTCCGGAACCGCCTCGGTCGATTCCATCTTTTGTTTCAATGGATTGGCGGCATTCTCCAGAATCGTCTGATCCACGTTCCCCAGATCTACCGGCCCGCTTTGCAGGTCCTGCGTAATCGGATTCTTCACCACATACGTCCAGATGGTGAATGCGAGATACAGCACCGCGATGCCAATGGCGATCCACTGCACTTGTTGTTCAAGAAGATCGAGGAGCTTTTTCATCATGTAGTTGTCTTCCTATGGCGTTGCCGCTTCAGCGGCGAGGTGATCGCAAAACTTAATCCCGATCCGCATCAGAACCTCCCGCCCGGTGTCGGCATCCCTCCGGGACCACCCATCGGTGGCGGAGCGCCGCCCATGTCGCCGCCGGTATCGCCCAGGCCACCGCCGCCACTGACGATACTCGTTCCCATCAAATTGGCAGCAACTTCCTTGGGCATGAGCTTACGGCACCAGTCGCGGAGGAAGACCTCTTCGCAAACCAGATGAAGCTGCGCAACTGATTGGGTCCCATAAATATAGCCCAGGGTTTTATCCATCCCGGCATCGACGGTTTTTACGTCGCATTTCAATATCGTAATGAACTGGCCGTCATTGAGCTCATCGAGGAACATTGGAATTTTGGTGGCTTCGACATTGATAACGATATCGAAATGGACGACATCGTACATCGAATTACACTCGCGGCCTGTGGGCGAAACACTGATATCCTTGGGAACCTGGGTCTGGTCATTGGTATCAGTCGGCGGGCCGGGCTGATAGCTTGCGGGGACGATATAGGGACGCTGATCGACAAGGACTTTGATCAACCGTTTTGCCGGAGCCTCTATGACGCTTTTGAAGGAGCCGTTGGTTCGGATGATGGCGTTAGCGACATCGTCTTGTATCCATACGCCGAGTTGGGCGTACCACATTTCTTCAGGCGAGGGGGCATTGCTGCTACCGCTGGTATTGGTAATGGCCAGCGTGGGAGCGGGGCTGACCGATAGAGCGGTGGGATCGACATAAATCATGCACGTCGTAGCGACATGCTGGGTGGCGCGAAGAGGGAAAGTGAGCTTGTCTGCTTCGAATGCGGTTTGAATCTGCTCGGCATTAAGCGCGGGAGTGCCGGCAGGAGCATTGGGCGGGAAGATCAACTGCGGCACATATGACTTTTGATACAGGTCGTTTTCCAATTGGGTGATTTCATCGGGCGTGGGCGGGTGGCCGGCGCGCATTTTTGCCAGAAGCTCGCCACTAGTGGGATTCATGATGCGCTTGTACGCCTCGCGGAAATTAAAGGCGTCAATCGAGGATTGCGGATAAGGCAATGCGCCCTGCACGAGCGGTTCATGCTTGTTGATTTTTTCAGCTTCGGCGGCGATCGCTTTAGCCTGATTGGCAAAGGCATCGGGAATAGCCTTGGCCTGATCGATCAACTGCTGATTGGGGAATCGATCCAGCGGCTTGGGGGTGGGATTACTGGGATCAATTACCGGGAGCGTTCGCTGTTTGTTGGAAATCCCCTGAATGGTTTGCAATACCGAAGCGCGAGTTTGCAGATCCTGAACCAGTTTTTCCTGCTTGCCACCCAGGGGATAAAAGAGCGCGATGACAGCCAGGAGGGCCACGGCGCCGCAAATCAGGCTGAGCAGATGCTTCTTAATGAACTCCGTTGCGTTTTTCATGGTTGTGCCTGCGCAGTCTGAGTCGGTTGCGTCGCCGGGGGTGGGGTTGGATCAAGCACGATGGCGACGGCAATCTGGACTTCCGTATCCTGCTGAACATCTTCGCCAGTGATGCGGTCGAGATATTGCTGCGTGGTGACGCCATTCAGCCCCGGCGCGAGTTCGGGCTGGGGAGGCGGGGGTTGGTTGGGCTGGCCGTTATTCTGGGCCTGGGCGATTGCTTCATTGGCATGTTCGATAGCCTGGAGGCGATTGGTCAGCACAGCCAATTTGTTGGCGTGAACTACGGTTGCGCGGGCAACCATAAAATCACGACTGGGTGAATACCCCAGCTTGGCAAGGGTAGCCATGAATTTGTCGCTGACAAAATCATACCCGCCGGTATTGGGCGTGGTGCAGACAATGGTCGTGACAAAGCCGCGCATGGGATTGGGACCCAGCGAGGAAGTATCCACACCCGTCGGCAAGGCGGGTGGAGTGGTCGGGTTCAACGGATCAGGGGCGTAAGTGGTCCACTGCGGGGCGGCAAGAATCGTTTTGATGTCGGGATAGTAATACGTGCTGATGGAATCGATCACGATCTGGTTGCGCTGGCCGCGAGGGATTTTGACGATTCTATCCTTAATGCCGCTGGCGACATCCGCCTGCGGAGTGGGAAGGCAATTGTGAATCTCAACCAGGATGTTGGTCCAGAGATGTCGATAGCTTAGGAGCGATTGGTAATTCCCGATTTCCTGGCGTTCAGCCGTGCCGGAGGAGGAAATCTGATCCCACTGGGTATCAAAACCCTGGGCCTGATTTTTGATCTGGTTGATCTGGTTCTGGGCATCCAGAGCCGTTTGGCTGTTGCCCTTCATTTGTTCCCAATAGGCTCGGCCGTAGGCGAGGCCGGTACCGATAGCGAAAAGAGCGGCGGCGATGCCGAACCACTTGGTCTTTTCTTTCCACACTTTGGCGCGGCGAATGTGCTGCGGCAAAAGGGAGCTGGTGATTTTGCCCTGGCCCATTGCCTGGATAGCCAGTCCATAGGCGGCGGCGAGAGAGAGAATGTTTTCGTTGAATATCGCAGCGGCCTTGCCGTCGGTGGGAGCGCCAGCGGAAAGCGATTCGAGCAACTGCACATCTAATTGCAGATTCTGCTGGAGATATTTTTGCAAGCCCGGCAGCCGGAACGAACCGCCGGTAGCAATGATGCGGGTAATGCGCGATTCTTTGTGCGTGGAAGCGTAAAAGCCGATGGAGCGCTGAATCTCCGCGACAAGGTCGGCAAAGACGGGCCGCATGGCCTGGAAAATCTGGCGAGCGTATTTGCTCGTTGAAGCATTCCGCTTCATCTCCTCAGCTTTAGCGAAATTCAGCTTGAATGCTTTAACTAAGGATTCAGTGAAGTTATTCCCACCAATCGGAATCGATCGCAGCCAGACCCCTTCACCTTCGGCAATGACCAGATCCGTATTCTCAGCCCCCATGTCCACGATCATGGTAGTGCCTTCGATCTGGCTGTCGTAATACATCCCGTTGTAAACAGCCAGTGGATTCATCTGCACAACCTGTACGTTCAGGTCTGCATCAGTGAAGAACTTCATCTGCTGATTAATCAGCTCTCGGCGCATGGCGAAGATGCCGACCTCGACATCGGGGGAATCCGCGTTCTGGAAAAGCTGGTAGCTCCATTCCACATCATCCAATGGGAATGGAATCTGCTGAATGGCTTCGAAGCGGACGATCTCGGGAATCTTTTTCTTTTCTACGGGAGGAAGCTTGATGAAGCGGGCGAAGCTGGATTGGCCGGAGACGCCGACCGAAGCAACGCCGCGGATGTCGTGCTTCTGGACGAAAGAGGCAACGGCAGTTTGGATCAGCGACTCGCGATTGTCGCCGGAATTGGAGAGAACCTGCTCGTATTCAATGACTTCAAAGTCATCGACGCGAAGGCGGTCGCCATCGCGGACGAGCTTGACGGCCTTGAGGGCACGGTTACCGACGTCGATGCCCCATGCGAAACGAGCTATTGCCATTCATACTCCTCGAATCTCAAACGTCCACAGCGCCGGCTGCGCGAAACGAGAATATAAACGCGGGAGGCGCTAAACCGCAAGCGCTTGAAACCTCACGCATTGCAATCCGACGGTTATCATCAGATATATATACGGACAGATTCATGCGTACGTTCTGCATTCAAACTCTGGGCTGCAAGGTTAACCAATACGAATCGGAGCAGATTGCAACTTTGCTGCGGCAACGCGGGATGGTGGAAAGCAATGCGACGGCGGCGGATCTGCGTATTGTAAACACCTGCTCGGTTACTTCGGAATCGGCAAGTAAAAGCCGGCAGATGATCCGACGGGCCGTGCGATTGAACGTTTTGGTGTCGCAACCCCCTGCTTCCGTGGATTTGGAAGATTTCGGGCAGGAGAAAAAAGGGAGTCGAGTAATTGCGATGGGATGCTGGGCGACCAGCAATCGAGAGGAAGCAGCGAAAATGGCGGGAGTGGATGCGGTGGTGACGCATGGGGATGATGTGGCGAAAGAATTTTCGAGGTTGCTGGATAAGTGGAGCGAAAGGGAATCACAAAGATTTCCGGCGGTCGTTGACCGCCGGCTATTGGGGACGGTGGGGTTGCCATTGCTCGATTCACGCCACAAAGGGCATCAGCGGGCGTTTTTGAAGATTCAGGATGGGTGTGATGCGCATTGCACTTATTGCATTATTCCGAAGCTTCGGCCAACGGTGTGGAGCAAGCCGATTGAGGATGTGATTGAAGAGGCGCGGCAACTGGTGGCGGCGGGGCATCGGGAATTGGTGCTGACGGGGATATTTCTGAGTGCGTATGGTCAATCGACGGCGCTGCGAAGGCGGCAGACGGGAGGAGAATCGAAGCTGGGGGAATTGCTGGAACGGTTGTGCGAGAGCGTGCCGGGGTTGGAGGGGCTGCGGCTTTCGTCGCTCGAACCGGGGGATTTGACGCCGGGGTTGTTGTGGAGATTGCGGAGCTTGCCACAGGTGATGCCGCATTTCCATCTGCCGCTGCAAAGTGGTTCGGAGCGGATTTTGCGGCGGATGAATCGGCAATATGGGCGCGACGATTTTCTGCGCATGGTTGATCAGATTTATCAGGCATATGACCGCGTGGCGTTGACGACGGATATCATCGCGGGGTTTCCGGGGGAAACGGAAGAGGATTTTGCCGATACGCTGGCGGTGGTGGAGCGGGCGAAGTTTATCCATGTGCATGCGTTTTCGTTTTCAGCGCGGCCGGGGACGGCAGCGGCGCGGTGGGAAGAAGATTTTGTTTCGCCGGGGGTGTCGGCAGAGCGAGTGCGCGTTTTGCAGAAGCGGGCATCGCTGCACAGTTTGGAGTTTCGGACGCGGTTTGTCGGGCGCAAGGTAAGAGTTCATGTTGAGGAATCGAGCGATGGGGATGTGCAGCATGGGAGAACTGGATGGTATTTTCCGGTTTATTTTTGGAGCGAGGAAAAACTCTCGGGAAAGTTGATGGATGTGATGATTGAGCGCGTGGATGCGGAGCGGAGCTGGGGGATTTTGAAGTCGTCCAATACGGACTCTAATAAAGTCACGCGCGGCTAAACATGGCGCGTCAGTTAATTGTGGTCCGTTTAGTACAAATTGCTCGCACGTTCATTATTCCGCGGGGGATTTGCGATTCAGAAATGAGTGCAGAAATTCTGGGGTGATTTTCATCGGTTTGGCCGGTTGATCGCCACGGCCGCGGCGGGAGGCTACGAGTTCGGCGGCGATGGAGACGGCGATTTCGTGGGGGGTGATGGCACCGATATTCAGGCCGATGGGGGCGTGGACGCTTAGCAGTTTTTCGTCGGAAACGCCTTGCTGGTGGAGATCGGAAAGGATCGTGCGGATTTTTTTGCGGGAGCCGATCAGGCCGATGTAGGCGGCGGAGGATCGGATCACGGCGGCGAGGGCGTGGCCGTCGTGGCGATGGCCGCGGGTGACGATGACGATGTAGGTTTGCGGGTCGATATTGAAATGGGTGAGTTCGGTTTCGATATCGCCGACGATGCGGTGGGATTGCGGAAAACGCTCTTCGGATAAAACATCGGGTCGATCGTCAATAATGGTCAGATCGAAATCGAGCTTGCGCATCAGATCTGCTAATGCGCAACCGACGTGGCCGGCGCCGGCAATCACCAGATGCGGCGGAGGAAGAATTTCTTCTGTGTAAATTTGTGATCCACGCTCGGTGGTGTAGTTGATAGAGAACTCGGTGGGGTTGCGCGTGTCGATGGCGGTGCAGATTTTTTGCACGGTAGCCTGGGCGGAATGACCAGCGAGAATATCGATATGGATGTCCATGATGCCGCCGCAAATCAGGCCATCATCCCAGCCATAATCGTGATCGAGTCGGAAGCTGGAGGTTTTGGATTGGCCGATGGGGATTTGCGAAAGGGCCTGCGTGCGGACTTCCGCTTCGACGCATCCACCGCCGAGGGTGCCGATGGTTTGGCCATTGGGGAAGACAGCCATTTTTGCTCCGCGCTGCTGTGGAGTGGAGCCGCGCGCGGAGACGACGGTGCAGAGAGCGAGGGATTCGTTATTACTGAGATGCGGGAGAATTTGATGGAATATGGAGGGCAACTAAACAATTGTAGGGCGAATCGGCGCAGGGACAAATGGATTAGTTGGCGTGAGAAGAGCCGATCGCATCCTCGGCCCGGACTGGGGCGGGGACGCTTCGGCTCTATCTGCAATATTAAATCTTCGGTGGCTTGCTACTGAAAACATCGTGCGGCTTGAGAATCTTGAGCGTGTCGGTGCCAGCGGTGTAATCGTTGTTGGGGTTTTTCAGGAGTGAGGTGACGATGAAGGTATCGTTTCCAGCTCCGCCGAGAAGGGTGTTGGCGGAAGCAAATCCACCGAGGGTGTCATTGCCGTCGCCGCCGTTAAGGTAATCGTGGCCGCCGCCGGCGCCATAAAGGGCATCGTTGCCGGCATCACCGAGCAGCGTGTCGGCGCCGGTGCCGGCATAGATGCTGTCGTTGCCATCCCCACCGTCGAGAGAGTCGTTGCCACTGGAGCCGATAATCAGGTCGTTGCCAGCGCCGGCGTAGACGGTGTCGTTGCCGGGGCCGGCGTCGATGGAATCATTGCCTGAGCCGGTGACGATGTAGTCGTAGCCCCCTTCTCCCCGGACGAGATTTTTTCCATCACCGGCATTGATGTTGTCATTGCCCGGACCGCCGTCGATTGTGTCATTTTCAGGCCCCGCGGTAATCGAATCATTACCGGACCCACCATTTATATACGTTGGAAGGTTAAACGCAGGTCCGCTTTGGCCGACGTTGATGGTATCAGCCTTGGATCCTCCAAGGATGGCCAGCGAATGGATTCCGCTGGAAACGGCAAAGGCATGGGAATAACTGGTGGCTGCCCCATGAGCGTCGACGCTTCGGATGGAAACGTCGATCGCAGATTGGTCGGAAGAATATGCGACGTTGATGGTGTTTGATCCACTGGAGTCACCGTGAACGGTGAGTAGTCCGTTGTGCAGCGAAGCCGTCGCTGCAAGCAATCGGCGGGATTCCAGGCGATCTAGAACCGTTTGCAAAACCATGAGACGTCTCCTTTGAGATGACCGAAATGAGTAAGCCAATAATGATCGACGATAAGCCCAGATCGTCTGCAACACGTTACACGGACTCCAGCCGGGAATGCAAATCTCTGGGAGATGCCCTGAAGAGAGAACGGCGGCGCATGCGCGCAATGCACTGCGCGCTGGAGACGCTGGAAACGCGGCGATTGCTGTCTTCGGGTGTGCAAAGTTTGTTTCCAGTTCGACAATATAATGTCGGAGTGGATCCAGTCGCGATTGCGACGGCGGATTTAAATGGGGATGGCCGCACTGATATTGTCGTGGCGAACCAAGGGTCGGATTCGCTGACGGTTCTGATGAGCGGAGCGAACGGTGTGTTTACGTCGAGCACTTACACACTGGCGGGTGATCCGCAGGCGGTGGCCATTGGGGATATGAATGGCGATGGGAAAGCGGACATCGTCGTAGCGACGTCCACGCCATATGGGGGAACGGCGGCGGATAATGTCACCATTCTTTTGGGCAATGGGAATGGGACATTTGGAACGCCACAGAATTATGCGCTGAGAAATGCGCCCATGTCGCTTGCCTTGGCAGACTTCAACGGTGACGGGCGACTGGATGCAGTGACAGGAGATAACGGCAGCGTCGCGGTGCAATTGAATACCGGCACCGGCGCGCTCGGGTCCCCCACGTATTTTGGATTGAGCGGCGGCGAGGGAGATCTAGTCACGACAGGAAATATCGATGGGCACGGAAGAGCGGATGTTGTGGTCGCGGATGAGGGTAGTAATACGGTTTATGTATTGCCTGACCAAAGCAATGGATCGCTCGGCGCAAACGTTCCATATACGCTAAGCAATACCATCGGCGATATTGCCGTCGCTGACGTTAATGGCGATGGAAAAGCTGATGTAATCACCGCCAGTGATATATTGCTGGGGAACGGCAGTGGACTTTCGGCACCCACTAACGACGGTCTGACTGGTGCATATCCGCTGGCTCTTGGTGATTTCAATGGTGATGGGCATCCGGATGTGGCGGCAGTTTCTTCGCAAACAGGCAGTGAATCGGTCCAATTAAATAATGGCTCAGGGACTTTCAGTGCAGTCTCGCGACTGGGAATTGGATCAGCCACGAGTGCAATCGCGGTTGGTGATTTTAATGGCGATGGCAATCTGGATACCGTCACGGCCAATCCGGAAAACGACACGGTTTCGATTCAGCTCGGCGACGGCAATGGTGGGCTTACGCTAATGTCGCAGCAGGTTTTCGTGGGGGGCACACCCAACTCGCTGGTGTCGGCTGATTTCAATGGAGATGGGCATCTTGATCTGGCGACGGCGAACGGAGAAATCAACGGACTGGGCAACACGATCACGGTGCTCACTAATGATGGAACGGGTACGTTCTCATCGTTCGCAACGTACACGGTTGGGGATGATCCGCGGACTATTGTCGTGGGGGATTTCAATGGGGACGGCAAGCCGGACCTCGCCGTAGCGAATTATGGAGATGACACAGTTTCTATTCTGCTGAATCTTGGGGATGGGCAATTTGCACCGGCAGTCAATTACGCGGTCGGTAGCGGGCCGATCGCGCTGGCGACGGGAGATTTCAACGGCGATGGGCGCACGGATCTGGTTGTCGCCGATGGCAATTCGCCGGAAGTCGATTTGCTGCTGAATAAAGGCAGCGGCCAATTTCTCAGTGCTGTTCCATATACCCTGGATAGCAATCCTGACTCGATAACAGTGGGCGATTTCAATGGAGATGGACATCCCGATATCGCTACCGCCAGTTATGCGGGCGAAGATGTTGAAGTGCTCACGAATAATGGGCATGGCGGCTTTGGGCCTGTTGCGTCGTACAGCATCGGAAGCGCCACGGGGGGAATCGTTGCGGCCAATCTCAATGGTGATGCGAAATCCGATCTTGCGTTCACCGTGGGCGCTGGTGCCGTGGATGTCATGCTCGCAAATTCTACCAATTTTGCTGCAGCATCGACCGTTTATACTGGCCCATCCGCCGCATTAACAGCCGGCGATCTCAACGGAGATTCCAAAACCGATCTGGTCGTCTCGCAGGCTGACAGCAGCTATGCCGGCGCAATCACCGTGCTGCTGGGCAATGGCAACGGTACCTTTGGCGCGCCTGTGGAATATAGCAATACATCCGGCGCGCAAGCGGCGGTGATTGGCGATTTCAACGGCGATGGCAAAGAAGATGTTGCGATCGCCACGGCATCTTACGGATCAGGTGCGATTGGTTTGTTTCTGGGGCGAGGCGGCGGGGTGCTGGATGCGCCGATGCTTTACACGGCTAGTGGGATTGATCCGCAGTCGATGGCTACGGGCGATTTTAATCATGATGGTCATCCTGATCTGGTTACCGCCAACTACCAGGATTCCTCCATCTCGGTGTTCCTCAATAATGGCCACGGCGCTTTTAATGCTCCGCAAACCTATTCCGTGGGCCTGGGCCCGATCTCGGTTGCTGTCGGAGATTTCAACGACGATGGGCTACCTGACATTGTCACGGCGAACTATCTCGATAACACGATCTCCGTCCTGATCAATAACGGAACGGGCGGATTTAATTCGCCTGAAACCTTTAACGTCGGCAATGGTCCCAACTCTGTCGTCGCGGCGGATTTCAATCACGATGGCTATTCCGACATCGCTGTCACGAACGCGATCGACGACACGATCACCGTCCTGACCAATACCCACAACAATAATTTTTCTTCCGCTAACATCACTCTTACCGCATCGCCCAGCGCGCTAGCGGTGGGCGATTTTAATGATGACGGGTATGCCGATCTGGTCGCTACGAGCGTGGTTGGCAAAAAGATTTTTGTTTCACTGAATAACCGCAACGGTTCTTTTGCTGCTGCCAGCTCATATTCCTCTACCAATTCTCTGCTCGGCCCGGTTGTCGTGGGTGATCTCAATGGCGATGGGCATAGCGATATCGTGGTCAGCAGCTACGATGCGGCGAATTATTCGGATGCGGTCTCGGTTTACCTTGCCAATTCCAATGGCACACTCGGAACCTCCAGCACGACGGACGTGGGCGATTCTACTGCCTTGCTCCTGGCGGATATGAACGGCGACGGCAAGCTCGATCTGATCACGCCGGGCTCGCTCTATGGTGATGATCTTTCCGTGAAACTCGGCAGCGGTAGCGGCACATTCGCTGCGGCTACGACCTTCGATGCGGGCGTGCAGGCCAGCGCACTGGTCGCTGGAGATTTTGACGGTGATGGCAAGCTTGATCTGGCGATCGGTCATGCGGCTTATTACGGCTCGTCGATTGCTGTCGCTCTGGGCAACGGCTCGGGCGGGATTCTCGCTTCGACCAGCCAGGGTTTGAGTGATTCCCTTCTGTCCATCGCATCGGGCGATTTTAACAATGACGGTCTGCCTGATCTGGTAACGCGGAATTCCTACGGCGACAGCTCCAGCTACAGCGTTCTGCTCAACGATGACGGATCGTTCTATTACTCCCAGACCTTCACGATTGCTGGCGACCCGCTTGCCTGCGCTGTGGGTGATTTCAATGGCGATGGCAATCTCGATCTGGCCTTCATCGAATCCAATGGCAGCACCGACAGTCTGCTGGTTCTGCTAGGCTATGGCGATGGCACGTTCCAATCGCCGGTCACGTATTCAGCAGGGGCTGGCAGCACCCCTGATGCTATCGTTGCAGGCGATTTCAATAATGATGGCAAGCTCGATCTGGCGATCGCTGATTCCACCAACGGCACGGTGACTGTCCTGCTGAACACCGGCACTGGGTTCACAGTCAGCTCGCCGATCACGGTGGGCACCGATCCGGTTTCGATGATTGCTGACGATTTCAACAACGATGGCAATCTCGATCTCGCGGTGGCCAACGAAGGCAGCGACAACATTTCCATCCTCTTTGGTAATTCGAGCGGCCATTTCGGTTCAGCGCACAATATCTCTGTGCCGATCGCTCCGACGCAAATCGTCTCGGCTGATTTCAATAATGATGGAAGTGAAGATTTGGCCGCCATCGGCAATAGCCTGGGCGGTGGGTCGGATTCCGATGTGGAAATCCTTCTCAACACGGGGACGGGTTCTTTCGCTACGCCAGTTGCGTATTCGCTCGATTCCGCTGCGACTTCCATCGCCGTCGGCGATTTCAATGGCGACACAATTCCCGACCTGGCTGTCAGCAGCTACGCCAACGACGACGTGCAGATTCTCCTGAATCAGGGCGCTGGCAATTTTGCAGCTGGGCAGGATTACAACGTCGGCATCGCTCCGAGCGAGATGATCGTCGACGATTTCGACGGCAATTCGATGGACGATATCGCCGTCGCGTCTTATGGCAGCGTCGGCGTTTTGGAAAACCAATTCATCGGAATACCGACCGCCGTGCTCTCGCCGATTACCGCGCCCACCACTGGCGATACCAGCGCACAGTTCACGGTGACCTATAGCGGGAATGCAATCCTCACCACTTCCTTTGGCAATACCAACATCACCGTCAACAATTCCGCCATCGGTTTTTCCACCTTCGCCACGCTGGTTTCTTATACCGCCACGGCGCACGGCTATCAGGTGACTTACCAATTCACCGCACCCAATGGTCCGTTCAATGGCAACGAGAACGGCACCTATGTGTTGGGCATGATCGATAATTCCGTTGGTAACGATGGAGGTGTCTACGTTGCCGCCCAAACGCTTGGCTCATTCACATTGAATCTACCCATTCCTGATATCACTCCGCCGACCGCCTCGCAGAATGGTTTTAACACGCCAACCAAAGGCGCAATTTCCGTCAATTTCTCCGTCACTTTTGCGGACAACATCGCGGTCAATGCCAATTCGATTGGATCGCAAACGATCTCGATCACGCTGCCGGATGGCTCGACCGTTTATCCCACGATTCTTTCCACGAGTGGCAGCGGCGCGTCGATCACGGTCAATTATTCTTTCTCTCCGGCCGACGGCTCATTCAGCAGCAACGATAACGGGACATATACGTTGAACCTCCCGGCCGGCGCTTTCGCCGACACCTCCGGGAACACCAATGCCGCTGCGACGCTCGCAACCTTTACGGTCAATATCTCGCCCAACAACACCATCACCGACACCACGCCGCCCACGGCCACGCAGACCGGTTTCACCACCCCCACCAAAGGCGCGATCTCTCTGAATTTCTCCGTCACCTTCACCGACGACACCGCGGTCAATGCCAATTCCATCACCGCGCAAACCATCTCCATCACCCTTCCCGATGGCTCGACGGCCTATCCGGCAATACTCGCCACGAGCGGCAGCGGTGCATCGATCACTGTGAATTATTCCTTCGCTCCGTCCGATGGCTCATTCACTTACCTCGACAGCGGAACCTACACGCTGAATCTCCCCGCCGGTGCTTTTGCCGACACCTCGGGCAACACCAACGCCGCCGCCACGCTGGGCACATTCGCGCTGATCATCTATAACGATTCCACTCCCCCCACCGCGACGCTCTCCCCCGTGACCTCCCCGAGCGGCGATCAGAAAATCCTCCAATTCACTATTACTTACACTGACGATGCCAACGGTTCCGGCATCAATCCGGCCACGATTGCTAACAACAACATCACCGTCATCGGACCCGATTATTCACAAGCCGCTGCGTTGGTCTCTTCCACGCTTACTGACGGAGGATACGTCGCGGTCTACCAGATCGTCCCCGCCAACGCGTTCTTCTCGCAATATTCTAACGGCACGTACCAGATCAACCTCAACGCCAATGCGGTTGCTGACAACGCCGGCAATTACGCGGCCGCTGGGTCGCTTGGCTCATTCACTGTCAGCGTCACACCCCCCACTGCCCCCGATATCACTGGCACGATCTCCGCGCCAACTTCGCCGGTCATTCCCGCTTCCAAGAAGAATTCTTACGTTCTGACCCTCTCCAATGTCGGCAACGCTCTACTGAACGCCAAGGTCCCGGTTGAAATCTACGCCTCGCTCACCCCCACTTTCGATTCTTCCACGGCGATCGATCTTGGCGGCGTGAGTGAAAAACTCAAACTCAACGGCAACGGCACTTCCAAATCTTTCAAGCTTTCCTTCGCTGCCCCCGCTTCAATCTCCACCGGCAACTATTATCTCATCGCCGTCGTCGATCCCGCCAACACGATTAGCGAGCAATACAAATCCAACAACACGTTCGCTTCGTCTTCTACCGACCTTTTCGAAGCCCCCACGATTGACCTCTCGCTCAGCATGGCCCCGCCGACATCCAAGGGAGTTGTCAAAATCACCGTCACCAACACCACCGCGAGCAACGTCGTAGCCAAAGGCGCCGCAGCTCTGAATCTCTATACTTCCTCCGATGATGCCACGATCGACCAGCTCCTCCTCAGCAGTGGCGAAAACCTCAACCTGAAACCCGGCCAATCGAAATCGTTCCTGCTCAAACCCACCCTTGCGAATGCGGTTGGAGATTACCTCGGAGCGGTGCTGACTTTCAACGGATCGCCGGGCGATTCGAACCTTTCGAATAATACGGTCTTCTCGGGCAGTCAGATTACGGCAGATATTCTTGTTAAACATCGCTAATTTCGGCAGCGGCTCAGCCTGAGATGTAGCATGGGCGTCTCGCCCATGGCATTTCAAATAAGACATGGGCGAGACGCCAATGCTACGCAAAAATTCATTCCGAACTACGAACCTGATTCCTAAGTATTCCAGCTTGCGCTCTTATTGATCACCACGCAGCAAACGTAGCTAAACGCAGGTGCGACTTCAGCCGCCCTAAAACTAAATGGGCGGCTGAAGGCGCTCTGCGTAACCTGGATGGCATTTCCGCAAAGATTCAGGCAAATTCCACATTGACCATACTTAGAAAATCACTCTATGCTGCGGATCACGATTCAGAGATGTATAGGAGTAGACGTAACACGTACATTCGATCGACTTTAACTTCACGCGGTGTCGCCACGATTGCAATGCCACCTCACCTCGCAGCACTTGCGTTCGCCTCTGTCTTTCTTTTGAACTCTGCCTCTATTCTATTGGCAGCCGGTGCGTATCCAGTACAAGGAAACGTGATAGAAAATCCTGGTGATGAAGAACCAAGAGGAATGTTTTACGAGCTAAATGATGGCTCTATGGAATACGATCCCGTTTATCCGCGGATGTCCGTTTACGACGTCGCTACTGCACATGCTGGCGCAGACGGCCTTTACGTCAGCACCCATTCAGAAATCGATGGAGGTACTGGTGGCGGGTACGACGGCATTAGCGGCCAAGAGACATTTGCATATGCTTGGGCAACGTGGGACGATTTTGTGATCAGTGGGCCTTCCGGCTCGGCGCCAATTACCGCATCGTTTAATGTTCACTTGGATAGCCCTCAACCGCTGCTAGCCAACCAGCCAGACCCATATCTGCTTGCCAGCACGGAAATTGAAGTTGGCTTCGCCGTTCAAGACAACGAAATAGGCGAGGGATTTTTCGCCGATGCAACTGGAGATATTGTCCCATCCATTCCCGCCCCCGGCATGCTTGCTGGCTTTGACGGTAATAGCGACTTAACAACTCCTACTTTCGTCGTGCCGGTCAATACACCCTTTTCCGTCAAGTTCTGGCTTTACGCCACCGCTACCGTCCTCGGAGATTCTACATCTTTAGCCAATGCCGATTACAGATTAACTTTCGCGACAGACGAGACAGTCTTAAACCTTCCTGACAGTTAAACGGTGAATTGCGCGGACGCGAATGTTGACTCCAATATTTTTGTAGTGCCCGAGCCAAGCTGTCTTTGGTTATTTGTTGCCTCCGGAAGTTTCCTGGGACTCTCACGCAGACCGCGCTGATTCGAATCATTCGCTTTTCGAGCAGTAATTCATTTTCGTCATTCAAATTCCGTGATTTCCCGTGCCTCCTTGCCCCATCCCTTCCCGCGCCCTAATCTTAATTCACCAATGAGTACCACACAGGACCTTCAATTTATCAGCGACCTGGCCCGCGAGGCTGGGCGGATTGCGCTATCTTATTTCGGGCGGGTTGAGCGGCTCACCAAAAACAATTCGGCCAGCACGGACGAGGCGGTCAGCGAAGCAGATCGCGCTACGCAGCGAACAATCATTACCGGGCTGCGCCGACGATTTCCGAATGACGGGATTGTTGGCGAGGAGAATGAAACGGGGGATGCGATCACGTGTGAAATCTCTGATCCTAAGGGCAGAGTGTGGGTGATCGATCCGATTGATGGCACGAATAATTTCCTCTCTGGCCTCGGCTGTTTTTGTGTTTGCATCGGGCTGCTCGAAGCCGGCGTTCCCACGCTCGGCGTGGTGTATGATATCACGCGCGATCATCTTTATGCGGCGTGCCAGGGCCAGGGCGCCTGGCTGGGGAATCGGCAGATTCAGTGCCTGCAAACGCCGATGGATAACGCAGCGATTATCATGATGACGAGCAATGTGCTGGACAAAACCGGCCGAGCACCGCAGTGGGCTTGTCATTTTCTGACGCAGACGAATTGGAAAACGCGCATCCTCGGCACGGCAGCGCTCGAGGCAGTCAGCGTCGCGGCCGGTGTTGCGCACGGGGCGATCACCGTCAATGGCAAACTCTGGGACTGTGTCGCTCCGGCGGCAATTGTCCTCGAAGCGGGCGGAAAGGTTACTGATCTAAAAGGCAATGCGATTTTCCCGTTTGATCTGCGCGCGTATAACGGCGCTAAAGTACCGTATCTCGCCGCTGCGCCGCTCGCGCAAGCAGCAGTTCTGGAAGAAATGCGTAAACATCCATGAGTCGCACCAATCGCAAAAATTTTCCCTTCGAACGCATCTCGACAGCCGTTCGCTCAAGCGCCAGTAGAGCCGGGCCGTCCCCGGCCCGATTTTTCCTCGGCGCGAAAACGCCCCGCCTCTTCTACCTACCAACATTATTCGCCCTCATCGCTCTGAATTGCGCCAGCTGCAATCGCGACAGATCCGAAACCGTCGATACGTCGATCCTCTCCGCCCCCTCCGCTCCGCAACCCGAAGACACTTCGCCGGGCAATTCCACCGCCCCGCCGTCGATGGCCGGCGGTGATCAATCTGCCATGGCCGCACCGGCCGAATCATCCGACACGGCGGCGGCGCCAGCGCGTCCCGCTCCCATTACCTACCAGCTCCCCGCTGGCTGGTCGCAGCAGCCGGGCACGGATATGCGCTTTGCCACACTCACCGGCCCGCAGCATATTCAGATCGCTGTCACGGTCTTCCCCGGCGATGTCGGCGGCACGCTTGCCAACATTAATCGCTGGCGAAAACAAATGGGCATCGCCCCCGTCACCCAGGATCAATTGAGCAAAACGATTATCAGTGTTTCGACGTCTAACGGATCGGCTGTATTGACCGATTTAACCAACCAGGACCAGCGCCTGCTTGCCGCCATGATCAACACACAAAACCAAACCTGGGTTTTCAAAATGACTGGCCCCACCCAACTGGTCGGCAAATACGCCCCCGACTTTCTCTCCATCCTAAAATCTGTATCCATTCCCCAATAATTCGCCGTACCAAATATTATTGCGGGCTAGCCGCTTCAGCGGCTAGCACCACTTCCAAACCATTTCACTTATCGCGATACCGATCGCTTAACCACTCCGAAAACACGCAGCACGCGAATGCGGAACAGCAATCTTGCCGCCCCGCGATCCGCTGGCGAGATGCTCAATGCTTTTCTAGCCCAGAGGATCGCCTGCTCATATTCATTCATTCGCTCATACGCCAGCGCCAGATTAAAACAGGCCGATGCACTGCGCGGGTTGCGCTTGAGCGATTCATGACAGGAGATAATTCCGTCATTGATTCGCCCGAGGGCAAATTGCGCAATCGCCATATTCTGCCAGCCGCGCGAATTTTCCGGATCAACCTGCGTTAACAGCTTGAAGCAAGCAATGGCCGAGCGCTGGTCCCGGCAATCTAAAAGCATATTGCCCAGTTCCAACAGCAGGCTCGGATCATCAGGCCGCAGCAAGAGCTCGCGCCGCAGATGCCAGCGGACTTTCTCGATATTATTTTGCAGCCGATAGGTCTCAGCCAAGCGAAGATGGGCCGACGGAAATCGGCTATCCAATGCCAGCACACGATCGAATGCATTGACGGCCTCTTCATAGCACCCCAGGCGGGTAAGCAATCTGCCCTGCTGCAAATAAGCAACCGGTTGTTTGGGAGAGAGCTCCAAGGCCCTGCGGATTTTGTCGGCGGCTTCTTCCAGTCGATTCATTTCCAGCAGCAAATCTGACAGCTCCAGCAAAGTCTGCACATTGCCAGGCTGTTGCCGTAAGGCTTGCAGGTAATACCGACGCGATTGCTCAAGGCGGCCCTTTTGGCGGAATGCCTCAGCGATGCGAAGGCGCACCTCGGAATGCGACTCCTCAAGCTCAAGCGTTCGTTGCCAGCAGTAAATAGCTTTGTCGTACAGGCCGCGGGCATTCAGGGAACAACCGATGTTGTAATAACAATGCGGGCAATGCTCTTTGCAAAGGCGAGCCAGATAAAACATCTCCTCGGCCGATTCGTGCTCGTTTAGTTCCGTGTAGGCGATAATGCGATTGCAGTAGGCAGCTTCGAAAGCTGGATCGAGTTGCTGGATGCGTTCGAATTGGCGGATGGCCTGGCGGTATTTGCCAACCCGGCACAGGTCCACGCCCAGGTGATTCATGGTCTGAATGTCGCAGGGTTCGATTTCGAGCGACCGGCGATAGGCTTCGACGGCTTCGTCGAAGCGCTGGAGCTCATCGAGGGTAAGACCAACATTGAAAAGCCAGTTGGCGTTATAGGGGTCTTGATCGATGGCGGCGCGGAGCTCGGCGAGGGCTTCGTGCCAGCGCTGCTGCTCGAAAAAGGCCCGCGCCTTTTCGATGCGATCTTCGGCTTCATGCCATTCGTTCATCGTCCGCTCCGATCTCACCTTCGCTGTGGAAGTAATTTACCATTATATGTAAAAAGTTAGCAAGAGAATTTGAGCGGATTGAGAGCTTTCGCGCGCAGAGGGAATGCGGTAAATTCCTAAAGAGGCAGCCAGGGGCCGAAAGGCGTGTACGTGTACGGTAAAAGACAGGTTTGGCCAATCAGTTTCAGTTTGCTCGTCACAATAGGCGGGTGGAGCGTTAGTGCGCACGGGCAGAGCGTGCAGCAGGATTTGCAGCAGTTATCGGGGGTTTTGGGTGACGAGAATGCTAAGCCGGAGGACCGGGAGGAGGCAGCACGGCGATTGGTGTCGAGAAATTCGATAGATGGGCGGCAGATCTTGAATTCCGTGTTGGTTTCGGTGGGGAATCGGGACGGGCAATTGGCGGTGGCGCGGGCATTGGCGAGTTCGTCGGCGAACGATCCGCAGTTTGTTGTGCCGCTGTTTGCTTTGCTGGGGCCGGATCGTGCGCTAACGGATGCGGCGGCGGATGCGCTGGCGACATACAAGGGCAATGCGCAAGTGTTATCGGGGTTAATCGAGCAGGCGCAGGCGCGGCAGCAGCCGGCGGCGCTGCGGATCGCGTGCATCCGGGCGCTGGGAACCATGAACGAAAAGCGGGCGGCGCAAGCGCTAATAGCTTTGCTAACCAATGATCAGGAAGGCGGCGAAATTCGCACGGCGGCGGCGGACGCATTGGTACAACTGACGGGCTTACGTGAAAACGGACAGGAAGTTCCACGCTGGCAGCAATGGTGGAAAGCGCACGCGGATGAGACGGATGATCAATGGCGGCAAAACTTGCTTAATGTTCGGTCGGCACGGTTGTCGGAATTGCAGGGGAAATATTCGCGGCTGGTGGATGAAATACGCACTGTGCTGACAGATCAGTATCAGCTTGTCCCGGATGTGGAAAAGCCGGACATGGTGATGCGGTTCTTGAAAGCGGATGAGCCGGTGATTCGAGCGCTGGGGGCGAAGCTGGTATTTGATGACAATATCTCCAACCGCACGATACCGCCGGCGATTCGGCAGCAGTTGCGGAAGATGGTGGGAGATTCGTCAGCGGAAGTGAGATTGGAAGTGGCGACGACGTTGCGGGCGCTAAATGATGCCGATGCGCTCGATCCTCTGCTGGCACAATTGGCCCAGGAGACCGATCCGGCGGTGAAAGCGGCGCTGGCGGGAGCGATCGCGCCGATTCGAGATTTGCGGGCGCTGCCTGAGTTGCGGAAGTTGCTGAATGATCCGTCGTTCGCGGCGGCGCAGGCGGGGGCGGAGGCGATTACGGAACTAGCACCCCTGATTTTGCAAAAAGATCCGGCGGCAGCGGGGCAAATTGCCACCGAGCTGAATCAATCGCTGGATCAGCGCGGCAGTGCTCCGGGGAATGGGGCATGGAAAGAAGCAGTTGTGGAAGCGATGGCGAATTTGCACCAGCCTTCGCTGGATCGGACGTTTTATCATCTGCTGACTTCATCGCAACCGCCGTCGGTGCGGCGATGGGCGATTCATGGATTGAGCGAATTGAAGGATAACAACTCGCTGGATTTGATTATCAATTCGCTGGATGATTCGGATGCTTCGGTACGGCTCGAAGCAGTCAATGCGTTGTCAAACGTGGGAACGTTTGAAAATGGTGAACTGCTCTACCGTCGCATGAATCAGACCGAAGAGCCCGACCAGGGGGTGAGGGATGCGGCATGGCAGGTGCTGATTAAATTGCTGGCGGGAGCGCCGACGCAACAACTGACTTCCTGGGCGGATCGGTTTTCGGATGATCCAGCGCGCCGGGCAGAGGTACTGAAAATTCTCGCGGATAAACAGACGCAGGCGCATGCGGAGGATGACCTGGCGTATACGCAGCAGAATATCGGCGAGTGTTTGATGAAAACCAACCAGCCGGCACAGGCGTCGGATTATTTCCGGCAGGCGCTGGACTACTGGAGCAAGAAAAATGAGGAGCGGTTTACGGCAGGATTAACGCAGCAATTGATCACGGCGCTGCTGCGAGCACATGAGTACACAGATGCCGTGCAGTTTGGCTCGACTTTGATCCAGAATGATCGCTCGCAGCAGATGACGGTCGGGCCGGCTATCCGAGCAGAAGCGGAGCGATTGCGCGATAGTGGGGATCTGCAATCGGTGCTGGTGCTGATTGATGAGGCAAAGAAGATGTCGCCGGCGCTGGACCCGCGCTATGCACATGATTTGGACGATATCGCAGCGGATGTTCGGAAACGAATTGCAAGTCAAGGCAGCAGCGGTACTTAAGATTATATTGGACTAGGTTGCTCAGTCGGCCAATGATTGCTTGGCCATGGCCTATCGTCCCAGCAAAAAAGTGAAGCGGTTCGACTTTCCCATGGGGAGGAGTATTGCTGGCAAGTATTTGGTGGAAAGGCCGCTGGGAAGTGGATGGGAGGGGGAAGTTTATGCGATCGTGGAGCGGACGACGGGGATTCGCCGGGCAGCGAAATTTTATTATCCGCATCGCGATCCGATGGGGAATTCAGCCATTGCGTACGCGCGGAAATTAGATGCGCTGCGGCACTGTCCGATCCTGATGCAATATCACC
>DASXDR010000181.1:0-12891 GCA_036490535.1 Tepidisphaeraceae bacterium
AGGGCGCCGTCGAGGAGAGAGGCGAGAACTTCGGCGGTGGTCGCAGCAGTGGCTGAGTTTTTTAATTGCAGCTTGGCGGCTTCGAGGTACCAGTCGCAGAAATCACGCCAGAAGAAATCGTAGACGGTTTTGGCGTATTGATCGAAACGATAATTGGCCAGAGCGGTGTCGATCTCGGCGACGGAACGATTAAATTGCGAAATGATCCATTGGTCGGCGAGCGTGTATTTGTTTTCAAGGTGCTCACAATAGCCGGGATGCAACGCATCCCGGTTCAACCGGGACGAAGTTTCGTCCCGGCTATTGGCTAAACGGGGGTGTTGTTGCAAATTAGTGAGGACGAAGCGCGTGGCGTTCCAGAGTTTGTTGCAGAAGTTGCGGCCGAAGTCGAATTTATCGCTCGTGTTCCGTCCATCCGGCATTTTCTTCACGGGCATGCGGACGTCCTGCGTTTCGGTGGCCATGGTGGCCAGAGTGAAACGCAATGCATCCGCACCGTGCGTCTCGATAATGTCCACCGGATCGACGCCGTTGCCCTTGGATTTGGACATGCGCTCGCCGTGGCCATCGAGAATGGTGGGATTGATGCAGACGTGGTGGAAAGGGATGCCGAGGGATTTGGCGCGATCTTCCGATAGCCGGGACTCAACGAGTTCCGGAATTCCGGGACTCGTTGAGTCCCGGCTATTGCCCATGTTGTACATGCCGGTCATCACCATCCGCGCAACCCAGAGCGTGACAATATCTCGGCCCGTGAGCAGGACGTTGGTGGGATACCATTTGCGAAGATCGGCCGTGTCGTCGGGCCAGCCGAGGGTGGAGTGGGGCCAGAGGGCAGAGGAGAACCAGGTGTCGAGGACGTCGGGGTCTTGCACGAATCCCGCATAATTTTCGATGTCTGCGATCGTGAGTGAATTGGTAGTGCAGATGTAAATGGCGATCTCGTCTCGATATCCTTTCAGTCGTTCTCGCCAATCTTTCGCGGTGCCAATAAGCGTGCCGCCTGCATCAATTACAATAGCGGAATCTGGTTGCTGGGCATCTAAGATGTGATCAACACCAGCCTCATATAAACCGGCCAGTTCAAACGATCCCGTTAATCCTTCATCCATCTTCAGTCGCTTACTCCACACTGGTATCCGGTGCCCCCACCACAATTGTCGGGAGATCGGCCAATCGCGTTTTTCGCCTAGCCAACTTAAATATTGTTGGGCATGGCGTTCGGGGAAGAATTTGATGGTGCCGTCGCGGACGACCTGGAGGGCGGGTTCGGCAAGGGGGGCCATTTTGACGAACCATTGGTCAGAGAGGTAGGGTTCGACGGGGGTTTTGGAGCGGTCGGAGTGGCCGACCTGGGTTTCGTAGGGTTCGGTTTTGGCGAGGAGGCCTTGCGCTTCGAGGTCTTCGACGATTTGGGCGCGGGCTTTGTCGCGCTTGAGGCCTTTGTATTTTTCGCCGGCGTTTTCGTTGAGGGTGCCGTCGGGGTTGAGGATGTTGATGAGCGCGATTTCATCGGGCTTGGTGAGATGGCGTTGGTAGACGGCGTAGTCATTGGGGTCGTGGGCGGGGGTGACTTTGACGACGCCGGAGCCGAATTTGGGATCGACTAAAATATCGTCGGCGATGATGGGGATTTTTCTTCCCGTTAGGGGCAACTCGACGTGCATGCCGATGGCCCAGTTCCAGCGGGGGTCTTCGGAGTGGACGGCGACGGCGGTGTCGCCGAGGAGGGTTTCGGGGCGGGTGGTGGCGACGGTCATGAATTGCGCACGCTCGTTAACTACAGGTAGCCGGGACTCAACGAGTCCCGGAATTCCGCTACTTCCGGGACTCGTTGAGTCCCGGCTATTGCCCTCGCCCCCACCCCCTCCAGTTCGACCTGGCTCACCGCAGGCCGGAATACCGGGCGAGGGGGCACGACCCACGATTGGATATTTAATGTGCCAGAGATTCGTCTTTACGGTTTCATGATAAATCTCATCGTCGCTGATTGAGGTTTGAAGGGCGATGTCCCAGTTGACGAGGCGTTTGCCGCGATAGATTAGGCCGTCGCGGAAAAGTTTGAAGAAGGTTTCTCTCACAGCACGGGCGCATTGGTCATCGAGGGTGAAATGGGTGCGGGACCAGTCGCAGGAGCAACCCAGGCGTTGGAGCTGCATCAGGATGCGGTCGCCAAATTGTTGTTTCCATTGCCAGATGCGTTCGACTAATCCTTCACGGCCGACGTCGTGGCGGGTTTTGTTTTCTTTTTCTTTGAGCTGCTTTTCAACGACGGCCTGCGTGGCGATGCCGGCGTGGTCGATGCCGGGGATCCAGAGGGTATTTTTTCCCATCATGCGAGCTCTGCGGATGAGAATGTCTTGCAGAGTATTGTTAATTGCATGACCGAGATGCAGTGCGCCCGTGACATTGGGTGGCGGTATCACGATGGAATACGGGTCACCTGGAGAATTTGGGTTGGCTACGAACTTTTGCTCATCGAGCCACGTTTTATACACCAGAGGTTCGACAGTTGCCGGTTCGTAAGGTTTAGATAATTCGGTTGAGAGCATAGAGAGTTGGGATTTTAGGCCGAATTGGTCGGATTGAAAGAAGTTCTCTAAATTAACAGAAAATCGTGCCATTGAACCGATTTAACTTGCCAATGGGCAAAAATCAGGTAACTTCTATCGCTTATCGCGCAGTTTATCGGGCGTTTGCGCGATAGTAGAGCGGGCTTAAATGCGCCGGGATTGAAAATGCATGTCTAACAAAAAATTGCCGAGGCGCATTTGCGCCGAGACTCTCGAAGCACGCCGACTGTTCTCGCAAATCGCGGCGGACTTTTCCTCACCAATAAAAGACCCTGGAGCATTCGTCGCGGGACAAAACGCGGTAATGAATGCGACGACGACTTACCCGCTGAGCGCTGAGCCGCAGCTGTCGAGCGATCCGGGTGCGCCAGCAACGATCTATCTGAATTTCACTGGCAATACGACCTCATCGTGGTTGTCTTATGTGCCGGGCACTACGCCTGCTTATGACACGGACGGCGACCCCACGACATTCAGCAGCACGGAGCTGTCCAACATCACCGCGATCTGGGAGCAGGTAGCGGATACCTATGCACCATTTAATGTGAATGTCACCACGGTGAATCCAGGCACGACTGCTAATCCAAATCTGGAAGTGGTCATCGGCGGAACTGGAACATGGACGGGCGGAACCTATGGCGGCGTGGCGTATGTAGGAAGCTTTGCGGGGAGCACGGTCGTTTATGGGGCAAACAAAAATGAGGTGTTCGTCTTCCCGAAAAATCTCAGCAACGGCGTGCCAAAATACGTCGCGGATGATGCAGAGCATGAAGCGGGTCATGCGTTTGGATTGAGCCATCAATCGGATTGGACGGAGAACACCACGACCAATCCGCCGACGTACACGTTGACCGCTGAATACAACACCGGCAACACCAATGGACTTACTGGTCCAATCATGGGGAGCCCGATCAGCGATCAGCGAGCGATGTGGTGGGATGGAACAACGGACTACGAAGTAAATAACGCTCCCGCGATCCAGGATGACATGGCGGTGATTTCGCAATCAGCCAATGGATTCGGATATCGGTCGGATGATTACGGAAATTCGATCGCGACGGCGACGCCGCTTTCGGGAAGCGGAAATGTATTTTCCACCAATGGCGTGATTTCGACCAATACAGATGCGGATTTCTTTGCGATTAATGTTCCGGCTGAATCGATTTCGATCGATGCCATCGCAGGGGGAATGTATTCCAGTCCGAATCCGACGCTGAATGTTGATCTGCAATTGTTCAATTCATCAGGCACGCTGGTGAGCAGCGGGACGCAAACCACGCTCTCCAAAAGCATCAGCACCACGCTGACCGCAGGCACATACTATGTCGAAGTCAGCGGCGATGGCACTTACGGCGATGTGGGATCTTATTCGCTGAACATCGGCGGAGTAGATCGCTACGAAGCAAATGATTCGTTTGCGCAGGCGGCGGACCTCGGCCCTGTGGTTACGTCGATCCAAGCGAATTTGTCGATCAATGCCTCTGGCAATGATGATTATTATGCATTCACGCCGGTAAGCAGCGGATCGCTGGATACGAATATCCATTTTGCTAACACCGGCGGGGCGCTGGGAATTTATTTGTATAACTCCAGCCAGGGCTTGATCAGCTCTGCTACCAGCACGACGGCAAGCGTGCAGGATGTTTCGGGAACGGTCATCGGTGGCCAGAAATACTATGTTCGCGTGGCAGGATTATCGGGAGCGACCAATGCAAATTACACGCTGAACATCACCGCACCCACACCGACGTGGCTTAGCAACGTGAATAATCTGACCTACACATTCGGCGGCACGTCGGCGAATCCTACTCTGAGTATCAACAGTGGAACGGGATTAATGACTGCCGACGCGGGATCGATTTTGAGCAATTTAAATGTTTCGGTAGCAGCGGGAGCGGTATTGCAAATGCAGACCAGTGAGCATTTGAATTCGCTGCAATTGGCTTCAGGGACGCTCGTGCAAGTATTGCAGGGAACCAGCAGCGAGTTGTATGTCAATTCGCTTTCGCTGCCGAGTGGAAGCACGCTCGATCTGGCCGACAACGCCATGCTCTGGACAGGCGCTTCGCTTAGCACGGTGCAGAACCTGCTGACCTCGGGATATGACGGCGGGGAATGGGATGGCACGGGAATCATTTCAACCACAGCGGCGAACCGGATGTATTTCGGGTTGGGATATTCAGATAACAATGTGCCTGGTGCTGTGCTTGTGAAATATACGCAGGATGGCGATGCCAATCTGGATGGCGTGGTCAACGCTGATGACATGAGCCTGATCGCGTTCGGAGAAAAGAGCGGCGGAAGCACCTGGCAAACTGGTGATTTCAATTACGATGGAAAAGTTACTGCGGACGATTTCTTCCTGGCGGATTTGGCATCAGCTTTCCAGAATGAAACGCCATCCATGCAGACGACAACAGCACCAGTCGGATAATTGATCGCTGAATTTTTCCTTTCCTTTGCCCTTGCCGCCTTGCCCCTTTTTCATCAATGAAAGATCGCAGTGGGGTCCGCGTACACCGTCGGGCCGGTGAGATTTTCCTGGGCGGCGTTGGGGTTGCTGGTGGATTGTGACTGCGGGAATTTCAAGCCGTCAATGGCTTCGACGTGTCCGTCGGCGAAGGCGGCGTTGGCGATGGTGTTGTTGCCGCGCGGGCCGGGATGGCGATAGCCGATGCGTGAATTGGATTGGCCCTGCTGGGTAGAACCCTGACGGCCCATATAGAGGCCGTCGGCAACGGTAACCAGGCGCGAGGAATATCGAATCCGGCTGGTTTTGTGGAGCCGGATGAATAAGCCAAATGCATCAGGCCCGAAGCCGGGTGAGGCGGTGTAAAAAACATCGGCGGTTTGCAGATTGGGGAGCGCGCCCTGCGGACCGATCGGGTTGTAGGCGTTAAGCCAATATGAGCAGCGAATAATTTTGTTGAAGTTCTGCGTGGGAATGGTGATCGGCGCTTCATTGTCGCCATCTCCACCCCCTGCCGAACCATCGAATTGCATGGGCCATTCGACATATCCGCGCGGCTTGCCGATGTTGGTTGCGGTTTGGCCGTTCTGCATGCCGTAAAGATCGAAGGTGTCGGGGCAATAGAAAACAGTGCTGGTGCTTGCCTGGCCAGCGCCGCGGAGAAAACCGTCGCGGTCGAGAATGCAGGGCCAGCCGTCCATCGCCTGGGCTGAACCGATGGAGGTGTAATTGGTAGCCGAGTTGGCCAGGGCTGGCAAATTAAAAGAGGGAACAATATAGCCGCGATTTTCAGACGAATAGTTTATGAACGCCTGCCCGATCGTGCGCAGGTTGGACATGCATTTGACCGCATTGGCTTGCGCACGAGCGCGATTCACCGCCGGCAGCAGCAAAGAGATCAGCAAAGCGATGATGCCGATCACCACCAGGAGTTCGACCAGCGTGAATGCTTTGGCACGCGCGTGTGACATGACCAAGCAATCTACCGGCGGTGGCACTTCAGTGCCACTGACAGTGCCTCAACCTTTCGCGGAATTTTCCTGAGAACGCTTCTGTGCGAAAATATCTTATCAACATGATTCGGCGCCAGTGGTATTGGGAGACACTGCAACTTGAAAAAGGATCAGAAATTTCGCGGCGCGAAATCCGCGCGCTGAATTTGCAAACAGCGATTTATTTGGAGTGGTCATGCGAGAAAGTAATAATGCGTTCATCCCGGTGGATTCGGCTCCAGTGACAAAGGGTAAATGCCTCGCGTTTACTCTTGTCGAACTGCTCGTGGTAATCGGCATTATCGCGGTGTTGATGTCAGTGCTGTTGCCAGCCCTCACGCGCGCACGACGCGCAGCAATTGCAGTGCAGTGCGCCAGCAATCTGCATCAGATCGGGACGGCGTTTCAATCGTATTTGGCGGACAGCCACGGAATGATTTTCTGGCGCAATCGCGATGCAGCAGATTACGGAATGGATTGGTACACGTATGGCGGGAGAGAAACCGGCAATCTGGATACCGGTCAGGACGGAATTTTTAATAACGCCACCACGCCTCGGCCATTAAACAAATATCTGGCAAATCGATACGACCTGTTTCATTGCCCTGCTGACACCGAGGGAATGCCCTGGAGCACGCCGGTCGGACATACGAGCTGGGATACCGTGGGCAACTCTTACAATTTCAACTCCAACGGCCAGGGCTTGGCGGATTGGCCCGATCCCGACGGAGGATTAGCGGGCGTGCCTTGCAATCGGATCAAGGAGAGCAGCAGGACCATCGCGTTTTATGATGCGAGCGCCTGCTATGGCGGATATTGGCATGGGAAAGACAAAGCGAATTTCTGCATGATGGATGGCCATGTTGAATTTATCGCGACGCCGTCGCAGACAGATGGAGATTATTTCTGGGTGACCGATGCGCGGTGGGTGTATTCGAATTGAATTTACTCGATAGGCGCTTCGCCCTCCGGATTGAGACTGAACCGCATAGAAGTATGATCGCAGGGAATATTGCTGGCTCGGGCATCAGCATCACCGACGCGAGTTGAAAATCTGCTCCGGGTGGAGCATTGAAATCGAACGTCACAAAATCCAAGGTGTCTGTAGTCAGGCTTGTAAGTGGATAATCCAAAACTTGGAGATCCGGTGTCGCGAGCGTAGCTGAAACCATTGGGCCGGTCGCAGTTTCGCTATTCAAGAATGCATTGACAGTCATATCCTGTTCTTGAGGATCGTTGTAGGCCAGAAAAGTCAGACTAAGAAAATCCTGGGAAGGATTGACGGTTAGTCCTAATGGTGTCGGGGCTCCTGGATAAGAATCTCTGTCGCTGCCGTATGTAAGTTCCAGTTCGCCGGCGGCTTGGTTATCTAAAGCCGTGTACTCAAGGCAAGGAAATCCATTGATGGTCGTAATATTGGCTTGAATGGTGTACGAAGGTGGAAAAGTAATAAACCCGCCAGCTGAGGCAGTCAGTAATAATGTGCGTCCTCCAAGAACATGTGGATACGAGTCAGCAAAGGTGCCTGCGCTCACGCCCGGGCCAGCACTGAGGGGGCCTTCAGCATCGAGAAATGAATCAATGGTTATATCTGCATGAAGTATTTCACACATACTTACTAACAAAGTAACAGCCAGTACAGGAGCATTTAGAAAACGATTGTTCCAAAGAAAATGGCGCATAAAAACAACCTCGCACAAGAACCCGATGTCTCTATCTGAACAACCAAAAGATAACACAAAAATAATTTCACGCCGTCATGGAAGATGTATCGCAGCTTCCCTGGTGCATGTCTCAGAGACAAACGTGGCGACGACAGCGCGATGGTCGGCGTCGGACATGGGCATGTATTTGCCGGTTGATTCGGCGATGGTGTTGCCTTGTGCGTCGAGAACTTGAGCTTTGGTGGTGGTCATGCGCGGACGGAATGAATCAATCGTGGCAATGATCGCCAAAGGTTGATTGATCAGAGCCGGGCGAAGGAAGCGGATGGACATTTCGGCGCAGAGGCAGAATTTTTTGTATTGCCAGGTGGCGGCCCAGACCATGGCTTCGTCGAGAACCGTCGCCAACGCGCCGCCATGGGTGATGGATTCGAAGCCGGCGTGGTGAGGTTGTGGGGTGAAGGCGGTGTGAACCGAGCCATCGGCGGGATCGACGTGGAGGGAGAGTTTTAGCCCATGGGGATTGGAACGTCCACAGACCAGGCAGTTGTGGGTGTGGGGGAGTTCGAGGAGAGGCATTTCCGAATTGTACAAATAATAAAGCCACGGATGCCATCCATGGCATTTATGCCGATCGCACCAACAGCTCTTCGTCGGGTTTTACTTCAATAATGCGCTGATGTTTTGATGAATTTGATTCCTCAAGAGCGGAAGATTCGCGCAGCAATTGGACCAAATAACCCACAATATAAGTTCGGTCGGTTTTTTCAGCGAGATCACCATTGCGGACCAGAGCGCCGACAGCCTTGTTGACTATTGGCCAAAGCTTATCTTTTTTGTAGCGTTCGTAGGGACTTCGCCGCTCGTTCATTTTTTGTTCCTGTTCTTGGGTCCTGATGGCCATATTTGAAAACCATCAAAATCAACTTCGCGGATTTTTGTGCCAGTGGAATCGGTGAAATCCCAGTGGTCTTTATGAAGCATATCGCGTTTCCAAATAACCGTCAGGATCGCGAAAACCTTGACGGCCTCGTAGTTTTATCCAAGTGGCCGAGTCATAATTTGGGGGACGCAAAGATGCCATCGTATCTTAGGACGGATACTACTCCACGGTCACGCTCTTGGCGAGATTGCGCGGCTTGTCGACGTTGCAACCTCGATGAACCGCAGCATGGTAGGCGATGAGTTGCAACGGCACGACCGTAAGCAGCGGTTGCAACGGCTCGGGGGCATCGGGAACATAAATCACGTGGTCGCTATGCCGGGTGATATTCGTATCGCCTTCAGTGGCGACGGCGATGATGTGGCCGCCGCGGGCGCGGACTTCTTCGATGTTCGATAAAACTTTGTCGTATTGCGAGCCGCGCGTGGCGATGAAGACGACGGGCATGCCTTCGTTGATCAATGCGATAGGGCCATGCTTCATTTCGGCGGCGGGCATGCCCTCGGCATGGATGTAGCTGATTTCTTTGAGCTTCAATGCGCCTTCGAGGGCGACCGGGTAATGATAACCGCGCCCGAGGAAGAGCCAGTTTTCGCGCTCGCAGAATTTCTGGGTGATCTCGCGGATGTTGTCGTTCTGGGCGAGGACTTTTTTGAGCTGCTCAGGGATGGCGCACAAACCATCGATTAGTTCATGGCAGGTTTGCTGGGACATGAATTTGCGGCGGGCGACGTAGAGGGAAAGAAGCGTGAGGACAACGCACTGGCAGGTGAAGGCTTTAGTGCTGGCGACACCGATCTCAGGGCCAGCGTGGAGATAGATGCCGGCGTCGACTTCGCGGGCAATAGTGGAGCCGACGGCGTTGATCACGCCTAACGAAAAAGCACCTTTTTCTTTGGCTTCGCGCAGGGCGGCGAGGGTGTCGGCGGTTTCGCCGGACTGGCTGATGGCGACCACGACGGTGCCTTCTTCGACCAATGGATTGCGATAGCGGAATTCGCTGGCGTAGGTGGTTTCGGTGACGACTTTGGCGAGGTCTTCCATGAGGTAATCGCCGACGAGGCCGGCGTGCCAAGCGGTGCCTTGGCCGGTGAGGATGAAGCGGCGAGCCCCCACGAGCTGGCGAGTGAATTGCTGGATGCCGCCGAGGACGATGCGGCCTTCGCGTTGTTCGGCGCGGCCGCGCAAACAATTGCTGATGGCCGTGGGCTGCTCGAAGATTTCTTTGAGCATGTAGTGGGGGTAGTCGCCCAGCTCATATTCTTCGAGTTTGTTTTCGAGCTGAGAAATAACCGGGCTGACTTCGATATCGTCGATGGTCATGGTCTTGAACGACTCGGGTTTCAGGACTGCCATTTCGTTATCGTTCAGGTAAATGACTTGCGTGGTGTGCTCGACGATGGCCGAGGCATCGGAGGCGACGACATATTCTTCGTCACCCACGCCCACGATCAGTGGAGAACCTTTGCGGGCGACGATGAGGGTGTCGGGTTCATCTTTGCAGCAGACCGCGATGCCATAGGTGCCTTCGACCTGGTGGAGGGCAGCTTGGACGGCACGGCCTAGCAGACTCACACCTGCGGGAATGTGATTCTGTGCACGCATCTCGGCATAAAGATCGCCAATCAAAACCGCGAGGACTTCCGTATCAGTTTGGCTTTGGAAAGTGTGACCTTTTTCGCCTAACAGCTTTTTAAGCACGGCATAGTTTTCAATGATGCCATTGTGGATCAGCGCAATATGCCCGGTGTTGTCGAGGTGCGGATGGGCATTGTTTTCAGTAGGAGCACCGTGCGTAGCCCAGCGGGTGTGGGCCATACCGATGTGGGCCTGCGGGAGCGGTGCTTTGTCGGTGATGAAGTGTTCGAGCACGCTGATGCGACCGACGGCTTTGCGGAGGTGCATATCGCCGGACTCATCAATGACGGCGATACCCGCAGAATCGTAGCCGCGATATTCCAGGCGCTTGAGGCCTTCGATTAGAACAGGTTGGGCGAGTTTTCGGCCGACGTAAGCGACGATTCCGCACATGGAATTTCCCTTCGTAAATACGCGTTAAACAACCAACGGTATCGATAGCATCGACATTTTATGGGCCTCGGTTGAGAAGATTATACGCCCGAAATGAGATATTAGGACTACAATAATTCGATGGATTTATTTGCTGATGCGCGGAAGAAAAACTTCTCGGCGGTGGCTCCCCTGGCGGTACGGATGCGCCCACGAACGCTGGAGGAATTCGTAGGCCAGGAACATTTTCTGGCAGAGGGAAAACTACTGCGGCGGATGCTGGAGGCAGATCGGCTGACCAGTGTCATTTTTTATGGACCCCCGGGAACGGGGAAGACGACGCTGGCACGATTGATCGCTGAGCATACGAAATCGCATTTCCATGAGGTGAACGCCGCCGGAGCGAGCGTAAAAGAAGTGCGGCAGGTGCTGGACGAAGCGAAAGATCGGCTAGCGAATTCTGGTCAACGCACGGTTTTATTTCTCGATGAAATTCATCGCTTCAATCGCGCGCAGCAGGATATTTTGCTGGCGGATGTGGAGTCCGGACAAATATTGCTGGTGGGAGCGACTACGGAGAATCCATTTTTTGCTGTCAATTCGCCATTGGTGTCGCGCTCACAAATATTTCAATTCGCAGCTTTATCAGAAAATGAAATTGTTTCATTACTGCAACGCGCGGTCGCGGATAAAGAGCGCGGCTATGGCAAACTGAATCTACAGGTCGACGATGCCGCTTTGCAACATTGGGCGGTCACCAGCGACGGCGATGCGCGGCGAGCGCTGATGGCGCTGGAAGTCGCAGTCTTATCATCACAAAGTGATGAGGCAGTCAGCGCTAAACCGCAGGCAAACGGCAAACGAGATGAAATTCGTATCACGCTGAAGATCGCCGAGGAATCAATTCAGCGCAAAGCCATCGTTTACGACGGCACAGGCGATGAACATTACGACGCCGCCAGCGCCCTGATTAAATCCATGCGCGGCTCCGATCCCGACGCAGCAGTCTATTGGGTCGCCCGCATGTTGGAAGCTGGAGAAGATCCCCGGTTTATTGCGCGCAGAATCGCCATCCTGGCTTCAGAAGATATCGGAAATGCTGATCCACAGGCGATCCTCGTAGCCAATGCAGCGTATAACATAGTGGAGCGCATTGGCATGCCCGAAGCGCAATTGACGCTGGGGCAGGCTGCGATCTACATGGCTTGTGCGCCGAAATCCAACGCATCGGCCATGGCAATATGGAGCGCGATGAAAGACGTCCGCGAAGGGCGAACCATCCCGGTGCCTCGGCACTTGCGAGATTCGCACTATAAAGGTGCGAAAAGATTTGGACACGGCGAGGGTTATAAGTATGCTCACGATTCTGCGGACGGCTATGTCGAGCAGGATTATTTAGGAGTAGAGAAAAACTACTATATCCCCACGAATCGGGGTTTTGAGGCGGAATTATCACGGCGCCTCAAAGCTTTGGGCAAAAGCCAGGGCAGTATTGTTGCCGATAAATTGGAGAGCGATGGACGAGGCGAACCTGACAAAATCTGAAATCCGTAAGAGCCTGCGCGAAATTTTAGCAGGCATGAGCGAAGCCGATCGAAAGACGCGATCGAGCGCTGCATGCAACCTGCTGGCGGCATCTCCAGAATTCGCTGCGGCACGCGTAGTAATGCTTTATCTCTCCATGCCATCTGAATTGGATACCGCTGCATTGGCCCTGAAGTGTTGGCAGCAAGGGAAAACGGTAGTGGTTCCCAAGGTATCCTGGGATGGCAAGCGCATGCTGCCAGTGGAAATCCATTCTCTGCAAACCTCGATGACCACCAGCGGAATGGGAGTCCGCGAGCCAGCAGCGGGGCAGCCAGTTCCAACCGAATTTATTGACTTGGTTATCGTTCCGGGCTTGGGATTCACTGCTAAGGGACACCGTATTGGCCGCGGGATGGGCTTCTACGATCGATTCTTAGCGACGCCGGAATTCGTGGGACTTACCTGCGGATTGGCGTTTGAGCAGCAGATCGTTCCGCAGTTGCCGTTGCAAGAGCATGATGTGCCACTGAGCATGCTGGTAACTGATGCGAACATTCGACGGTTTGCCTGCAATTGCATTCAGCATTCTTAAATTCTATAACATTCCTGGGAAATGGACGATTCTGTCTATTTAGAAAATCCGCAACAGGTCATTAGCGCGGAGCTTTCGTCAAAAGAAAAGCTTCTATGGTCCGGTCAGCCGCCAATAGGT
>DASXDR010000012.1:0-14226 GCA_036490535.1 Tepidisphaeraceae bacterium
GGAAATGAAAATCGTATTCCCGCTTTTGCTGAGCGTCCTGGTTCTGGGTGCGACGGTTCGTGCGACCGAGTTTCACGTTGCGATAAGCGGCAATGATGCCAATCCCGGTACGTCTGAATCACCATTTCGCACCATTCAACATGCTGCCGATATCGCGCAAGCTGGGGATGTGATTACGGTGCATCGGGGGATTTATCGGGAAAGGGTCAGTCCGCAGCGCGGCGGGGTATCGGATGAGAAGCGAATCGTTTATCAAGCCGCTCCCGGTGAGACCGTCGAGATCACGGGATCGGAAGCGATCAAGAATTGGGTGAAGATCAGCGACGATGTTTGGAAAGTTACGCTGCCCAATTCGTTCTTTGGCAAATTCAATCCCTACAGCGATCTGATTCATGGCGATTGGTTCATGGATAAAGGGCGAGCCCATCACACGGGGGCGGTTTATTTGAATGGGGATTGGCTGACCGAGGCGGCGACAATAGATGATGTGATGAAACCGCAGGGGGCAGCGGCACTCTGGTTTGGGAAAGTCGATCAGCAGAACACCACGATCTGGGCCCAGTTCAAAGGGGTCGATCCCAATGCGCAATCGGTCGAGATCAACGTGCGGCAGACGGTGTTCTATCCGAAAAAGACCGGCATCAATTTCATCACCGTGCGCAGGTTCACGCTGGAACATGCAGCAACGCCGTGGGCGCCACCGACCGCAGAGCAGATTGGCGTGATCGGGCCGCACTGGAGCAAGGGATGGATTATCGAGAATAATGTGATCCGCTATTCCACGTGCTCGGGAATTTCGCTGGGGAAATATGGGGATCAGTATGACAACACCTCGGCCAACACCGCGGAGGGATATGTCGCGACGATTCGCCGGGCGCTGGCGGATGGTTGGTCGAAGGAAAATATCGGCCATCATATCGTGCGCAACAATGTGATTTCGCATTGCGAGCAGACGGGGATTGTCGGGAGCCTGGGAGCGGTGTTCAGCACGATTACAGACAATACGATTTACGACATTCATGTCCGCAGGCTATTTACCGGAGCGGAGATGGCGGGGATCAAGCTGCATGGCGCGATTGATGTGACGATCCATCACAATCACATTTATCACACCTGCCTGGGCCTTTGGCTGGATTGGATGGCACAAGGGACGCGCGTGTCGGACAATCTGTTTCATGACAATGATGCGGATGTTTTCGTGGAAGTGGATCATGGGCCGTTCCTGATGGATAACAATTTTTTTCTTTCCAGCGTTTCGCTGGTGAGCCGCTCTCAGGGCGGGGCGTATGTGCACGATTTATTTGCGGGAGCGATCAATTCCAATGCATATGACGCGCGGCAGACACCGTTTCTCAAGCCGCATTCGACGCAGATCGGCGGGTTTCACGATAATCCGCGCGGGGATGATCGGTTTTATAACAATATTTTTGTGGGCCATTCGGGATTGGCGAATTATGACGAGGTGGCGTTGCCAGTATGGATAAGTGGCAATGTTTTTCTCAAAGGCACTGTGCCGAGCAAACAGGAAAAGGATCCGCTTTCCGAACCCGGATTTGATCCGGCTCTGAAATTGACCGGGGGGAAGGATGGCTACTATCTGGAAATTAATCTCGATAAATCGTGGGCCAAGCAAAAACGACAGCTAATTACCAGCGAATTACTTGGCAAGGCGGCGATTCCTGATGAACGATTCGAAAATGCCGATGGGTCGTCGATCCGTATTGATAGGGATTATCTTGGAAATGTGCGCGGCGAAAACCCATTTCCGGGGCCGTTGGAAATTTCCAAAAGTGGAACCGAGCGATTTAAAGTCTGGCCGTGAAATAGGGCTAACAGATGTCGCGATGAGCAGCGTTTTTCGTTTCCATGCAGCGTCCGCAAAGAATTCAATAGCCGATCCTGCAACGCAGGATCGGTTAAACCGGCACGAAGTTTCATCCCGCTATTGTCGTTATGGTTCAGAAAAAAATTAATCGCATTGTGTGAACATCAAGATCGCTGATGCCGTGCCGTCGAGGGTTGGTTCGTTGGATGAATAGTCGTGGTAATCGTCGTGATAGACAGCGGCGCCCTGAAAATCAGCAAGCGGATCGGGGGTGCGGATAAAGACGCCTTTGAGGGAATGGAAAATGTGGTCGTGGACGGGGCCATCGACCAGGCCGCCGCGGACGCTGCGATGCAGCAGCTGCACGGTCATCAAGTGAACATCGCGGGGAAAGACCTGGCCAATTTCGGTGAACATCGTGTTGCCCCAGGGATTGCGGCCCAGGAGCCAATCGCGCTGCTCGGCGGCGAAATTGTCGTAACGAGTGTCGCCGGTCATGCGTTTGTAGAGAGAGCATTGTGTGACCAGGGCAACGGCCAAGTTGTTCGAGCACCAGATGAAAGGGATGCCGATATGGAAAGGATTGTTTTCGCCGGCATGGATGCAGCGCTCGATGCCGGTGCGGTAATAGTCCGCCAATTGTTTTTGGAAATTTTTGTCGACCAGATCGTATAGACGGTAATGGCCAAAATTGGCGAAGGGGAAATATTGATAATGAGCGGTTTGCTCTTTCCCCATCCAGCTTTCGTCGTTGGCGAGAAGCGCGTAGCGCTTGGCATCTTTCAGATAATGCGCTTCGCCGGTGGCGCGAAATAATTCGGCAGCGCCCCACTCCATATCACCAGCCCAGATCGTGGGACCATAACGATAAGGCGCGCCGTAGGAATTGCCCTGCTGCACACCCTCGTGAGCGCGGCCGATTTCATAAACTTCCTTGGCTGCCTGAAGACAGCGCCCAGCGAAATCTTTTTGCTCTGGATTATCTTTGAAGATCTCAAATCCGAGCGCCATTGCCGCGGAGTAGATGCCGGCGATGTTGGCCATGCCATTGGATTGGCTTTGGTATTTCCCCAGCCCCTGCGGCTTTCCATCGGCGCAATAAACCACGCGCGCGCCGCCCTTGCCCCAGCTATAGTCGGCCTGATCATTCTGCGGCAAACGCCAGCCGGCATGATCGCGATCATCGGCCACCTGGTGATACAACTCCCCTGCTGATGGATGCATCTTGAGCATCCAATCCAAACCCCATTTGGCTTCGTCGAGAATATCGGGCAAGCCATCCGGCTTCGGCTGGCCAAGCGCGTTGAAGTGATCCGGAAAAATAGTTTTATCCGGCGCGAGCTCGTAGGCCAGCAACATATTCGCGGTGGCATCTTCGGAGGTCATGAGATATTTCAGCATGTCGCCGGCATCGTGCCAGCCGCCGGTGACGTCGATCGGCGTGCCGGGTGGGCGCGGTCCATAGGCGGTGCGGCCATCGAGCTGATGGCAATGGATTTCGAGCCAGGGGTTAAATCCGCATTGCTGCTCACGCATGAATTCGAGTAGCTGATCGGGCAGAGGCGAGTAAGGATTCGCGGAAATGGTGATGGCCAAAGAGCGAGCCCATGCGAATTGGAGGGAATAGGTGCCGGGCGATTTTACGGAAGTGAAGTCGAGTTGAGAGAAATGCGAAAACTTTCCCCAGGTGCCGGCGATTGGCGTGGCGGCCGCGTGCAAAATGACCGAATTGTTTTTATCGAGAAGCGTAAAATCATGGGGCAGCGCGGTGTCGGAAAATGCCAAAGCCAATTTGGAATCATTGCTTGTGTATCCAACCTGATTGGTGCGGATGAAAATTTGCGGCGAAGCCGCTAAGCCGCAAGCGGATATCACAGCGATCAGGAGAGGGACAAATTTGGCGGTTAATTTCATTTTCGTATTCCGAGCAAATCGTCGACGCGCACGAATTGGTAGCCGCGCTTTTGCAGATAATCTAAAAGCGCATCGAAATGGCCGGTGAATTTGTCGCTGCGTGTCGGGCCCACGCCGAGATGCAAGAGCAGGATGAAACCATTCAAGCCATGCGAGTCGCTTTGTTCTTTTTTGAGAATGCTGTCGTAGATGGCCTGCGAGGAGACAAAATTGCGATCTTTCTCACTGGTATAGTCGGCATTTGAGCGCGTGCCGGGCGTGTAATTGATGAGGGTTAATCCTAACTGCTGGCTCCAATCAGCAATTTGTTCGTTGGGTTGTTCGTACGCGGGGAGAAAGCAGGTGATTTGCGCGCGTGGAATACCGAAGTGCTCGATCTTGTGGAGGTTCGCATCCACATCATGATTGAACTGCTCCTGGCTGACCAGCGTTTTACGGTCCTTTCCCCAATCGCAGTAGAGCAGATGTTTATCTGAATGCGGGCCGATGTAATCACCGTCATGGATGATGCGGCGAACAATCGGAGCGAATTGAGGATTGATCAGAAAATCCCCGGTTAAGAAGAATGAGGCATGCGCATGATGGCTTTCAAGCGAATGGCACATGGCATCGGCGCCTTCGGCATAGGTGTGGGCGGTAAAGACCAGCGCGATCTGTCGACTATTCGTTGGCCCGCGCACGATCGCGCCGGATTCGATTTGAAACTCGGCGCGAGGAGAGGAGGCCTGAGTCGCGCACGTCAAAACAGTTAGAAGCAATACGAAAAATGCGCACGGAGCAATACGTTTCATCTCAGGATGAAATGCTACGAAAAAATTATCCGATGAGCGAATGATGCGACTCAGCGACTTAACAACGCCAGTACGCCTTCGATCCACACCACGACAAAGCTAATCCGACACGAAGATCATTTTTCCGCCAGAAGTTTCTGGACGACTTCCTCAACATGATCGGGTTGCAGGCCGATGGCACGAACGATTCCCTTGCGATCAACCACCGCGTAAGTCGGATAGTATTGCACATGCCACGCTTTTTCGGAATTCAGCCGTGGATCGCGCGCGGTCGGGTATTGGATATTGTGCTCTTTAACCACCTGCGGCATCTGGTCCTGTCCCTGTTCATTCGTGCAAACGCCGAAGAGCACCAGGCCCTGGTCCTTATATTTAGCGGACAGCTCATTGTTATGCGGGACCGCCGCCATGCACGGGCCGCACCACGTGGCGTAGAAATCGATCACCACGACTTTGCCTTTCATCATCTCCGGCGTGACCTGGCCGTTGATCCAACCTTCCAAGTCGAGGGTGGGCATGGGGTGTCCTTCAATAGCGGAATGGGCTGCCACTAGATCGGGAGAATCATCCCAGGTCCAGTCGTTGGGAAATTCACGGGCCCAGGAAACCGCCGCGAGAGCCAGGCAAAATGCTGTAACGGCGAATAGTTTTCGCATAACTCGTTCCTTTCGGAAAAAGGGTGAGATAGACCAACTCTCCATTATCTCCGTTACGTTCTTCACAATCCAGATGTATCCTGCTACAGGCCTATAGGAATCCTTGCCTCACCAAAAGGTGGTCTGATGAAAGTCATGTTGGTTCATCCCAGTGCGTTGCTGTATTCAGAGGTATATTTACGCTTAGAACCCCTCGGCATGGAGTGCGTGGCGGCGGCGGTGGAGCGAGGCGGGCACAACGTGCGGCTGATGGATTTGCAGGTGTTCAAACAATCCGAGCTTCATGATGAAATCCGCGAATTTCGGCCTGATGCGGTGGGGTTCAGCGTGAATTATCTGGCGAATGTGCCGGAGGTAATTGATTTAGCCAAAGCAATTCGCGCGGTGATTCCGAAGTGTTTCATTTTCTGTGGTGGGCACAGCATCAGCTTCATCGCCGAGGAAGTTTTGGAACATGGCGATGGGGCAATCGATGCGATTGTGCAGGGAGAAGGGGAGATGACCGTTCCGCAGATGCTGGAAAAAGTTCCATATGTGGATGGGATGGCGGGCGTAGCGACGCGAAATGGCTCTGGCCCGCGCGCGGATTTGAAGACGGATATCAATACAATTCGACCGGCGAGACATTTGACGCGACGACGTCGCAAATATTTCATCGGTGAGCTTGATCCGTGTGCCTCGATTGAATTCTCACGCGGCTGTCCGTGGGATTGCTCGTTCTGCAGTGCCTGGACATTTTATGGCCGCAGCTATCGGCAGGCGGATCCGGTGGTGTGCGCCGAAGAAATGGCGTCGATCCGCGAGCCCAATGTTTTTATCGTGGATGATGTGGCGTTTATTCATCCTGAACATGGGATGGCCATCGCGGATGAGATGGAGAAGCGGAAAGTTAAAAAGCGCTATTACTTGGAGACGCGCACCGATGTGCTGGTGCGAAATGAAGAGGTCTTTGCACGCTGGGCGAAGATGGGGTTGACGTATATGTTTCTAGGGCTCGAGTCGCTGGATGCGGAGCAGTTGAAATTGTTCCGCAAGCGGGCGACGCCGAACCAGAATTTCCAGGCGCTGGAAGTAGCGCGCAGGTTGGGGATTAATGTGGCGATCAATTTGATTACCGATCCATCCTGGTCGCGCGAGCAATTCCAGCAGGCGCAGGAGTGGGCGACGAAAGTGCCGGAGGTCGTGCATCTTACGGTGGCGACGCCGTACCCGGGAACGGAATTGTTTCACACGGAGAATCGGCCGCTATCGAGCGTGGACTATCGGCTTTATGACATTCAGCACGCGGTGATGGAGACCAAGCTGCCGCTGCGGGAATTTTATGAAGAGCTGGTGAAAACGCAGGAGATTATCAATCGCAAATTCATGGGGTGGAAAACCGCGGCGGCGGTGTCGCGAATCCTGGTCGGGCAGCTGGCGCGCGGGCAGACGAATTTTTTGCAGATGTTGTTTAAATTTTCCAAAGCGTACAACGTCGATCGCTTTTACGCGGATCACTTCAAGGAAGTGAAATATTCCATGCGAAGGCCTCAAGAATATAAGAAGAAAATGAAGCCGCAGGATTTGCTGGTGCACCTGGGCGGCGTAGGAGCGAAACAAGCAGCGGCTAACGCGATGGTTGCGCAGTCCTGATTATTCAAAATAAACCGTCTCGCCCGGCTCGACGCGCTTGCGCTGGGGCGGTCGCTTTTGTAAATCTTCAGCGGAATTAGCGAGGAGCGGAGAAATCTCCAGCGTCGCATTTACGTCTTCGCCATTCATCGGCACGGAAATGCCAGCGGATTTGAGCCATTTGGCGGCGCGGCGGATTTGATCGCGCGAGCAGGTGGCGGGGGAATCGACGCCTTGGGCATTTTTGACCCCGGAGAATTCCTCGCCGCGCTCGGTTTCGTAAAGAATCGGATTGTGCGCTAGCGGAATCGCATCGAAAACGAATTGCTCGAGTTTGACGGCATTGGGCTTAGTCGGCTCGACCAATTTTCCATTCTGATCCACAAAAGCAACTTTTTTCTCCGCGCGGTGCCAGGGCAAAGAAAGCTCGCCGGAATTGAGCCGAGCGATGAAATCAACGCGCAGGGCGTGGATGCCGATGGAGCCCGCATCAAAAACGCGCGAGCCGTCAGGATTGGTCTTGCGGGCCAATTCCTCGGGGAGATCAGAATATTCGATGACCTGGAGTTTGCCGTCGCCGAAGACGAAGTTGCCGACTTTTTCCAGCGGGTTGGATTTGGGGATAGTTTTGCTGGACATCTCCGAGCCAGTGAGATCGTGCAGGCCAATGAAAAGCGGATCGACGGTGTGGACGAGTGGATTGTCGACCTGGAAATAGGAGAGATGCGCGATGCCGCGCTTTTGCATGTCGGCCAAAGCGCCGGAGCGCGCGATGGCGCGGAGGGAACCGCCGTGGCCATCGGGGACCAATGCGAGCGAGTCGGGTGCAGATAGGAGCATTTGGCCATCGAACGAAAACGCCGGCATCATGCCTTGTTCGAAGAAATAGACATCGCTGGACGACAGACCGAAATAATTATTCCGTTTGAAATAATCGCGCGTGGCGGCGTCGTTCACGTCGCTGGTCATGATGTACCAGGGGACGGCGTGACCAGCATCCCGGCCGGCACCGAGGATTTGCTCGGCGAAAAATTGGAAGAGGGATTTTTTCTTAATTGGCGTAACCGGGAATTCTCCCTTAGGGCCGTCGTAGCCAAGCCGCGTGCCCTGGCCGCCGGCGACGACAAATGCGGCGACTTTTCCTTCTTTGACCAATTGCTCACCACGGGCTTTGGCCTTGCGATAGAGCTCGGCATGTTCGGCCCCGGGCTGGCGCGGATAAATTTTTACCGGGTCGATTTTGGAGGGGAGCGCGATGTGAGATTTCTGTTTGACGTGCTCTTTAATCAGCTTGCCGATCATGGGCAGATCAAGACTGCTTACCTGGTCGTATATCTTTTTGGACTCCAGGTGTGACACGGTGCTGAGATGGCGGAGCAATTCCGTTTGACCAATTTTCTCCAGCTCGAGACGGTAATCAGGCTTGCTAGTCATGGGTTGCGTATGCTAATCGGATATGACGAATTGACAATCATTCCGCTTTGGGATCACGACTCATTAAACCCGCCAAGGCTAGGTGAGCATCTTTGTCTTCAAAAATAACCGAATAGACGGCCTGCGTAATTGGCATCTCCACGCCATGTTTCTGGGCGAGCATCAAAACTGATTTGGTGGTCGGAACCCCCTCAGCGACGCTGTGCATCTGGCTGAGAATTTCCTTGAGCTTGCCGCCTTTACCGATCTGCTCGCCAACGCGGCGATTGCGGCCCTCCGGGCTAAAGCAGGTAGTGATCAAATCGCCCAAACCCGCCAGGCCCTGGAAGGTTTCTTCTTTTGCGCCCATCGCAACGCCCAGGCGTGTAATCTCAACCAGGCCGCGCGTGACTAATGCCGCCTTAGCGTTATTCCCTGCGTTCATGCCGTCAAGCACGCCGGCAGCGATGGCTATGACATTTTTGGTTGCCCCCGCTAATTCCACGCCAATGACATCACTGTTGGTATAAATGCGAAACCAATCCGTGGAGAGAACGCCCTGCACACGCTGAGCGAGTTCGGCGTTAGCCGAGGCGGCGACCGCAGTCGCGGGTAAATGCCGCGCGATTTCGCCGGCGATGTTGGGGCCACTGAGCGCTGCTAACGCATGATCGCCCTTGGAAGAAATCACCTGCGAAATAATTTCCAGCGGTCTTAGCTGTGTCTCAACTTCTATCCCCTTGGCGACGGAAATAATCGGCACGTCCGGCGGCAAGTAGGGCAACAATCGCTGCCAGACGCTCCGCATATATTGCGTGGGGATAGCGCTCAGAACCAGCGTGCATCCAGCAAATGCCTGGCTATCTTCACTGGTCAATTCCACGCTGTCCGGCAATTTCACGCCGGGCAAGAGCCGTTCGTTGGATCGCTTCTCTTTTAAATGCGCAATGGAATCGGGTAGCGCCCCCCACATCGTCACGCGATGGCCTCCTGTGGCAAGCAGAATCGAACAAACCGTGGCCATGGCGCCATCGCCGAGAATGGTTACGTGCTCGGGCATAAGTCAGCGAATCTTACCGCCCGTCAAAATTAGATTCACGCATGTGCGCTTCCTATGATCGATCCTCACGCTTTGGAGATTAAAGATTATGAACCATCCGCATCCCGCGACCGTGGAGCAGCTTCGAGAGACGGGCTATCGGCCGACTTCGGTTAAAGATGAACTTCGCCGCAATGTGATTGCGAAATTGAAAAAGCGCGAAGAGCTATTTCCCGGCATTGTGGGTTATCGCGACAGCGTGATTCCGCATATTGTTAATGCGATTCTCGCCAAACATGACATGCTCTTTCTGGGGTTGCGAGGACAGGCCAAGACGCGCATTTTGCGGTTGCTGCCGACGCTGTTGGATGAATGGATGCCCGTGCTGGAAGGCGTGGAGATCAATGATGATCCGATCGCGCCGCAAACCAGGACCGGGCAGCGGATCATCGCTGAGCAAGGGGATGATGCCAAGATTAACTGGGTACATCGTTCGGCTCGGTATCATGAAAAGCTCGCCACGCCAGATGTGACGATTGCGGATTTGATCGGAGAGATTGATCTGGTGAAACACGCCGAAGGGCGATATCTCTCCGATGAATCGACGATGCATTACGGAATGATTCCGCGGAGCAATCGGGGGATTTTTGCGATTAATGAATTGCCGGACCTGGCTCCGCGCATTCAGGTAGGATTGTTCAATGTATTGGAAGAGCGGGATGTGCAGATTCGCGGCTATCCGATCCGCCTGGAATTGGATGTGTGCATGGTCTTTAGTGCGAATCCGGAGGATTACACCAATCGCGGTCGAATAGTCACGCCACTGAAGGACCGCATCGGCTCGGTGATTCGCACGCATTATCCGGAGAGCGTCGAAGAGAGCATCAAGATTGTCGAGGAAAATGCGTGGCTGAATCGCGATGGGGATGTGTCCAGCGGCGTGAACGTTTCGACGCCGAAGTTCATGCAGGAAATTATCGAAGAAGTGGTCCGGCTGGCGCGCTCCAGCCCGCATGTGTCGCAGGCTTCGGGAGTTTCGGTGCGCACATCGATTGCCAATGCCGAAGCGGTGGTTTCCAACGCCGAGCGGCGCGGGCTGATTACGGGCGAAAAGACGGTGGTGCCGCGCATCGCCGACCTGAATGCGATCTCCGCCAGCTCGCGTGGCAAAATCGAGCTGACGCTCGCCGAGGAGGACGCCGCCGAGGAAAAAGTCATCCGCTCCTTAATTGGTGAAGCGGTCAAGAAAGTTTTCAATCGCGTGGCCGATGTGAACGACTATGAAAACATCACCGAGCAATTTAAGGGCAATCTGACCTTCCCCGCCGGCGACGATCTATCTGCCGAAGAATTCGTGGCAAATATGAAAGCGATCAAGGGCCTGACCAACGCCGCAGCGGCCATGTCGCGCGAATTGTCTCTGGATCATTCCGAGCCAGCCATGCTCGCCAGCGTGGGCGAATTTCTACTCGAAGGCCTGTATGTCAACGACCGCCTGAGCAAATTCAACTCGCGCGGGAAGACGTTTTTTAAGAAATAATGTAAGAGATTGAACCACGAAGGCACGAAGATCGAGAAGAAATACAAATCTGAAATTACAGATTCAATTCTTCTTTGCGACCTTTGTGCCTTGGCGGTTAATCTTTGCATTTGAAGCACAAAGCGATTTGTATTGCAAAGTGCCAGGATGAATTGTTCAATAATCCGATAGCCCGGTGCCGATAATACTTTGAAGTTTGTCTATGGAATTGCCCCAATCATCTCGGCCGCCTGCCAGCAGTGGATTGCTGACTATTCCGATCTTTTGCATCGGGATTGCGCTGGTCGCCTGTTGCGTGATCCTGCCGCAATGCGAGGCGAATCGAAGATTGGCGTACGAACGCTTGTCGCTCCAGCGCGATCTACAGCAATTGCAGAAACAGTCAGATGTGAATCTGGCATTTCTAAAGCAGTTGGCGGATGATCCGACGCTCGCCCAGCGTTTGGCTGAGCGGCAGATGAAGCTCGTTCCGCAGGGCACCAATATCCTCAATCTGCATGGAGATGATGCGAGCCCCAGCTCTCCATTTTTGCTCGTACAAATCCCCGCACCGCCTCAATTAGCCCCTTATCAACCCGCTACCAGCGATCTTTTTGGAGTATTCCTGCAGCAGCGCTCGCGCCTTTATCTTTTAGGTGGTGGCATGTTCCTCATCGCGGCGGGATTGGTTCTGGGAATATTCTGACAAGGTGAAAATACCCGGTCGCGTCACTGATTTGTTTTCCCCTTACCACCCAGTTACCTCCTCATCGTGTTATCCTTTGACAGAAATCCATTTGACGTAAGACATTTCCGCTCACTAGAATCCTTCTGGAGAGAAGAGAAAAGAGCATCGCGTGGCGGATCACCGCAGTAAAGTTCTCCTGCTTAACAGCCATTCCACGGCCAATACCCCCGTCGTCGACGCAATTCGTCAATCCAGCGACGTCACTGACGTCCCCGATATTGATTCTGCGATCAACGCGCTCCGGGCCGAGCATTACGACGCAATTTTTTCCGACTCAGCGGATTTCCTTCCACTCGAACGAGCCATGGTTTCGCAGCAGGCGAGCCTGATTCTGAACACCATTGGTGAAGGCGTATGCATTGTCGATAGCGAAGGGCGCTGCAGCTGGATGAACAAAAAAATGAGCGCCTGGCCGGGGCATGTGCACGAAAAAATTCGTCGCACGTGCCACGAAGCGTTCGAGCTTTTCAGCAAACAGGTCCAACCCCATACGCCGGAAACCCCGGCGAATTTTTCGCGCTCCAAGCGCTATTTCCTCAATATCGAAGATTCCCAGTACATGGAGATGATCGCCTCGCCGGTGATTTCTCCCAGCGGCCATGTCGTGCAGGTGGCTGCCGTGGTCTGGGATGCCACCAGCACCAAGCGATTGCAGCAGAAGATTGACGCGATCGATAATTCCGGCCGCGCGTTAGTTCGTCTCGATTCAGAAAACATCGTCAAAATGAACGTCGCCGACCGCCTGAAGCTGCTCGAAGAAAAAATCATCAGCTACACGCGTGAGCTGCTCCATTTTGATCATTTTGCAATTCGTTTGCTCGACCGCAAAAACAACAAACTGGAAGTCGTCATTTCCAAAGGGTTGAGTCCCGACGCGTTGGCCATCGAACTGTTTGCAGATGCCGAGGGCAATGGCATCTCAGGTTACGTTGCCGCCACGGGTCGCTCGTATATTTGCCCGGATGTTGAGCGTGATCCTCGCTATGTTTTCGGGTTACAATCGGCCAAATCCTCACTCACCGTGCCTCTGTGGTTGCAGGATAAGGTGATCGGCGTTTTCAATATCGAATCGCACCAGAAAGCTGCGTTCAACGAAGACGACCGCCAGTTCGCCGAAATCTTTGGCCGCTACGTCGCAATTGCGCTCAATATCCTGCAGCTATTGGTGGTGGAGCGCTCCGAAACGCGCCATCAACTGGCCGATGATGTATGCAAAGAAGTCGCCGGCCCGCTGAATGATATTCACCTCGACGCCACCGCGCTGATGGAAGAATTCATCGGCAACGAAGATTTGCGCCTTCGCCTCAAGCAGATCGTCGACAACGCCGCCATTGTCAATCGCACGCTGCACCAGGCCGTCGAAGGTCCGAACATGGTGCTGGGGGCCAACGACGTCAAGGAAGAGTCGGATCCCATTATCAACGGTGCAAGAATTCTCGTCGCGGATGATGAGCCGAACCTGCGCTCCACGATTCATGATGTACTTCGCAAATACAATGCAGACGTGACGCTGGCCGGCAACGGCGAGCAAGCCCTGGCGCTGCTGGCCAAAAATGATTTCGACCTGGTCCTCAGCGATATCAAGATGCCCGACAAAAGCGGCTACGATATTTTCGACGCAGCCCGCAAAAAATCTCCCAACCTTCGCGTCATTCTCATGACCGGCTTCGGCTACGACCCTAACCACAGCATCGTCCGCGCCAGCCAGGAAGGCTTGTCCGCCGTGCTCTTCAAGCCATTCAAAGTCGCCAATTTGCTTGCCGAAGTCCGCAAGGCGCTTCAGAGCCAAGCGGCGCGTACCTGACAATTTCTTTTCCAGATTTTCTCGTACGGGCTGGCCGCTTCAGCGGCTAGCGATTTACCCACCCAGTTATATCAAATATAAACCGTATCTCCCCGAACGCTTATTCATCACTTTTAGGCCATGCCCACGTCAGATTATTCTGCGACCCCCGCGGACACCGCACCGCATCGATAATTCTCTGCCCCTCCGGGCTATCGCGCATCACCCAATGATCCGAATGCGGTGCTACGACCTCGACGCCATTGTTGGCAGCTTCGCGCATCAGCGCCAGCAACTCCGCCTTATCTGCCGGCGGATGCTCCAATCTTTGTTTCATCGCGGATGTATAACGATCCAGAAACCCCACAAATCGCGTCTCGTTCTTATCGCACGTGAACACATCCGCATGCACTGCTTCTTTGCCGTCATGTTCAAATGGCGTGATCTTCGACGTGGCAGCCATGAAAAAGGTGCTGCCGCCATCATCTGAAAAAAATCCCGGGTTGTAGCTGACCGGATCGGGCGTCCCGAGGCTGAGATAAACAACAATCCCCAGCGCGATCAGGATCAGCACCGTTCCTAGCCAATTACGCCATTGCATGAAATAATCTCTATCGCAGCGAGCGGATCGCGTCCAGCAGCGGCAGCCGCGATGGACAGACATATTCGCAGATGCCACACTCAATACACGCATGCAATCCAAAATGCTCAGCCAACTTCGCGTCGCGCCGCTGCGCTGATTCGAGTAGCCCCGCCGGTTGAATGCGCACCGGGCATCCTTCCACGCACCATCCGCAGCGAATGCACGGATCAGGATTCGCCGGCCTTTCCGGGCGCATCAGATGCACCGCTACCTCGCTGCCATCAATCAGCAAATCCCCTTTTACACGAACGTCGCGCAGCGGATCAGACACGCGAATCAACCGA
>DASXDR010000048.1:0-20829 GCA_036490535.1 Tepidisphaeraceae bacterium
GCCCCAGGATGCGATGGGCCGACATCGAGGTGCCAAACCGCCTCGCCGCTATGGACGCTCGGAGGCGATCAGCCTGTTATCCCCAGCGTACCTTTTATCCGTTGAGCTATGGCCCTTCCACACGGGACCACAGGATCACTAGGACCGCCTTTCAGCTCTGTTCGTCCTGTCGGACTCACAGTCAAGCAGGCTTTTACCCTTATGCTCGAGGCCCGATTGCCAACCGGACTGAGCCTGCCTTTGTACTCCTCCGTTACTCTTTTGGAGGAGACCGCCCCAGTCAAACTAACCACCTAACAGTGTTCCCTACCCGGATTCACGGTATAGGGTGAGATGACGAATGCAAACAGGGTGGTATTTCACCGTTGGCTCCCCCTGGGCCAGAACCCAGGGATCAGCGCCTCCCACCTATCCTACGCAGTCCACAACCGGCATCGCTATCAGGCTATAGTAAAGGTGCATGGGGTCTTTCCGTCTTGCTGCGTGTAGACGGTATCTTCACCGCCACTTCAATTTCACCGAGTCTGCGGTTGAGACAGAGCCCAAGTCGTTACGCCGTTCATGCGCGTCGGAACTTACCCGACAAGGAACTTCGCTCAAACTTGTTACTCATTCATCTGTCACAAACCAACATATTAAGGAGTATTCGTAACAGGCAAATGAGGAATGGTCATTTCTGCCAAACTCTATATGTCGCCATATAGTTCGGACTATATCTTCATCTAAATCGAAAAGATGCCTGGCGTGTAGTCTCTGAGGATCCCCAGATTGGATAGTTGTTATTTGATAGTTGTTAGTTGTTTTGAAATTCAAAGACAACTATCGACTAACCATTAACAACTAATATTTTTGGGTTTCCTGCTGATTGTCTGCACTATTCACATTGTCACCACGTTGTTAGCCGTGGTAGCGATAGATACTCAGACTTTCCAGCATATAGCCAAGTTTTACTAAGGCTAGCGAATTGTTTCATTAACCTTAGGACCGTCATAGTTACGGCCGCCGTTTACCGGTGCTTCGGTTGTCAGCTTCGGGGCGAACCCCTGACCGACTTCCTTAACATTCCGGCACCGAGCAGGCGTCATTCTGTATACATCGACTTGCGTCTTTGCACAGAACTGTGTTTTTGATAAACAGTCGCCCGGGCCACTTCCTGCGCCCTCTCACCGAAGTGAGGAGGGACCACTTATCCCGAAGTTACGTGGTTATTTTGCCTAGTTCCTTAACCGCAGTTCTCTCGAGCGCCTTAGGATATTCTCCTTGCCTACCTGTGTCAGTTTTAGTACGGGTAATAATGTCGTCAACAATTGGCTTTTCTTGGCCCCTTCTCCACAGACTTCGGCAACAAAACGGCCTCGGTCTTGCGACACCTCCACATCTAATCGGAGGATCTGCCTTGAAAAGGCACACCAACTGTTTCAACCTTCATCATCAGTGCAGGAATATTAACCTGCTATCCATCGTCTACGCTTTTCAGCCTCGACTTAGGGTCCGACTAACCCTGGGCGGATTTACCTTCCCCAGGAAACCTTAGGCTTTCGGCGTGCAGGATTTTCACCTGCATTATCGTTACTCATACCGGCATTCTCACTTGCATGCGCTCCAATGCTCCTCACGGTACATCTTCAACGCTGCATGCAACGCTCTTCTACCACTTGCCATTGCTGGCAAATCCGTGGTTTCGGTATATGACTTATTCCCGATCATTTACGGCGCTACTGTACTCGACCAGTAAGCTATTACGCACTTTTTAAATGGTGGCTGCTTCTAAGCCAACATCCTGGCTGTCTCAGTACAATAACTTCCTAACGAACTAAGTCATATTTTGGGACCTTAACCGACGGTCGAGGTTGTTTCCATTTTGACCGCGAAGATTATCCCTCGCGGACTCACTCCAGAGATAGTCTCGATAGTATTCGGAGTTTGATAGGAGCGTGTAGGCGGGTAGCCCCACGTCTCCTTTCAGTAGCTCTACCCCTATCGAGTAGTTGCTCCAGGCTGCCCCTAAAGGCATTTCGAAGAGAACCAGATATCTCCCCGTTTGATTAGACTTTCACTCCTCCCCGCAACTCATGCCATATCTTTTCAACGATAACGGCTTCGGTCCTCCCGTTCCTTTTACGGAACGTTCAACCTGGTCACGGGTAGATCACGGGGTTTCGGGCCATTTGCTCACAACTTAACGCCCATTTCAGGCTCGCTTTCACTACGGCTCCGGTGCTTAACACCTTAGCCTTGCTGTAAACAAATACTCGCCGGTCCATTATGCAAAAGGTACGCCGTCACACATTCCCTTGCGGGCATAGTGCTCCGACCGCTTGTAAGTATACGGTTTCAGGTACTTTTAACTCAGCTAATAGCTGTGCTTTTCATCGTTCAATCGCCCTACTTGTTCACTATCGGTCATTGAGTAGTATTTAGCCTTGGGCAGTGGTCTGCCCGGATTCGCACGAGATTCCACGAGTCTCGTGCTACTCTGGTACGCCTCTCGACGGGGACCTATTGCTTTCGCCTACGCGACTTTCACGCTCTATGGTCAGACTTTCCAGACTGTTCTGCTAGCAATGGTTTTGTAACCCCTCAAGGCGCCCGCAACCCCGGGACGAATCCCGGTTTGGGCTATGTGCGCTTTCGCTCGCCGCTACTGACGCAATCGATGTCTCTTTCTTTTCCTGCGGTTACTTAGATGTTTCAGTTCACCGCGTTCGCTCTATCTGCCCTATACATTCAGGCAGAAGTAATTGGGATTACCCCAATTGAGTTTCCTCATTCAGAAATCTTCGGATCAACGCTTGTTTGCCAGCTTCCCGAAGCTTATCGCAGGCTACCACGTCTTTCGTCGCCTCTCAATGCCAAGACATCCACCGTATACCCTTAGTAGCTTGATCACATTTATCGATCACCGTTCGATCCGAAATTTCAAACTTGTGATCTGAAATTTCAAACCCCAGCGGGCGAGCTGGAAGAACGGAACTAACGATCAATAACGGATATCGTTCGCCAAAAAAGGTGCTCGACGATTGTTCCCTTTGCGGAAAGACTGAACACCGGGGAGGTGTTCTCAATGTCAAAGGGAACATCGCAGAGGTTTTCTATACTTAATAGATTAAAACCTTGAACCTACATATTCACTTTTCAAAGAGCATCTAAAATGGAATCGGGTTGAAAACAACCCGGCTCTTCTTTCAGATTTCCGCCCAAACGCGGATTAGGGGGCTGAGTATTACGTCAGTCAACTAATCCAAGTTCGGTCGACGTTCGCACTTCACGCAGGAATTGTTTCCTGTTTATTCCCGTCACCGGCTGACCTCGCCGGCCTCTATTTATTGGGCTTGGCGATTAGCGGGGCGTGTGAAGTCCGAAAATTGTCTTTGCCAATCGCTATCCTTTTCTGCTTCACTTGAACACTTTGCTCAAGACCGCTTCTCAACTGCGGGTCGCGGATAATACATTCATAAATTGGAGAGTCAAGTGCTGAAAACAAAAAATTTCTTTCTCCAATATTAATCAGGACTTAGCTCAGTGCCCAATAGTATCGACAGGCTTATGGCTGCCCCATGACTTTAAAAGGGTATCGCCAGTGCCAAAATAGACGCCGCCGAAGCTTCCCCCCTCTCCATACATGCTGATATGAGGCGAGCCTTCAATGGATAGAGGAAGATAAAGGGTGAATGATCCGGTGCCTTTGACTATGTTGATGCTCTGCTTCTCGATCCAGGAGCCGATGCCTTGAAAACGGTATTTGGACGTGGTGGAGGCGGCAAGAGTGGCGCTGTCGTGCGAGGTCAAGGTATAGGTGCCTTTGATGCAATAGATATTGCCCGGGGTGATGGTGGAGGCCGTGCCGTGAATATCGGTGATGACGACGGAGTCGCCGGGGGAAAATTCTTTGGCGCCGAGGGCGAATTGGACGGGGACGCCGCCGCCCTCGGCGGCGAGCTGGTTGATTTCGGGGGCGGATTTGACGTGCGATGCCATATAGCTCGGCGGCGCGATTTGCTGCCGCAGATCGTTCGGGAGCCTTTGCTTCCTGGCGGCATCGAGGAGGGCATCGATATCTGACTGGCTCGATATAAAAGGGCCCACGGTTGATATCTCGGCATATCGCTCTGCCTCCGACCAGCGGCTTTCCAACAGATATATTTTAGTTAGCAGCGATGGTACCCCATAAACATTGCCCGCCGCCTTCAGCGCGGCTTCCGCTTTATCGAACTCGCTCTTTGCGAAATAGATTTGTCCCAAAGAGTAATAATCGAATTGAATCTGCTGACCGGATTCAAGTTTCACTGCGATTTCGAATGCTGCTTGTGCTGCGTTCAAATTATTCAGCCCTTGCTGGCTCTGCCCAAGCCCGCGCCAGGCGCTGGCGAGATGCGGATTAATATCCGCACTCCTCTTAAAGAGATCGGCAGCTTGTTCATATTGCCGGTACTTCAGAAGCGTTTCCCCCTTCTGCGTTAGATCAATGGCATTCAAAGCGATCTGATCTCTTTGCAGCGAAGTCTCGGCCGCCGGACGCAGGCTGTGCCCCTCCAGCAGCATGAAAACTGCCAGGCAAGATAGAGGCAAAAGCACGAACAACACGACGAATCCAAGGATGATCCATCCGATCCGGCGGAAGCGTTGCCGGCGACGTTCATCAAGTCTTAGCGACGAAACCAGCAGATCGTCTGCTTTCTTCATCGCTTCATTCAGGCGTGATTCTTCCAGATTAGGCGTGATGGATTCCATCGACTACTCGCTTTCATGAATCAATCGATTTTCTATTTCAAATAGCATGTTTTAAATTTCTTTAATCAATCGCGCAGCTTCTTCGGCCCCCGCACGATTCGGAGACACCGCATCGAGGAGGTTGCCTTTGACTTGTCTCGTCTTGGCGATTTGTCCGCGGAGCGCCTCGATGACTTTGTCTAAACGCGAGCGGATAGTTGGATAGGAGACACCAACCTGCTCAGCAATTTCTTTGAGATTACCGCCGGCGAGCACGAACATTTCGATGAAACGCTGATGCTCGACTGGCAGCGAGCCGAGGCGCGACATAGGAAAAACCGCTGTGATCGCCGCGCGGCATCGCTCGCATGTCATCTGGGTTACCGACATGGCGCCTGCGCAAAATGGGCAATCTCCACTGATCGGTCGAGGCTCATCCATAACAGAAAAACAGCATAGCATAAAAGTCAATAAAATCAATTAAAATATCTCTATAGTTTAATATTATTGATTTATCGAATCCTCCCAATCACGAATATTGAATCGAGGTCGGCCGATGAGATCTCAGATTTTATCGCTCCGGCACGCTCGTTGCGATGACAGACTTTGTTCGCAAAAGTTGTATTTCATATCTGCCGAGGTTGTTCCAAAGCAGTAAATTCCAGGCCCCATCTGTCACCGGGAAGGTGTTCCATGCGTGCTTGCGCTTATCGTGCGTTTACACTTATCGAGTTGTTGGTTGTTATTGCTATTATCGCAGTGTTAATGGCCATTCTCATGCCGGCGCTAAGCCGATCCAGGCAACAGGCGCAGATGACCGAATGTCTTTCCAACCTGCGGCAAATCGGAATGGCGTTTGAAATGTATTCCGGCGACAACCACGGAACGATCGTGCCCTTCCAGCTTTTCGATGGCACGCTTCATGATAATTGGGCGAGCATTCTGGCGGACCACCGTTATCTCAACGCTCCCGATGAAACCAAAGCCGGTGCAGGATCGACCGGCAATAGCGTGCTGCGATGTCCTTCGGGAGTGAATCAGAAATGGACCACGATTACGCCGGAATTTCCGGGAGCCGAATTCAGTACCGTCGGCGCGGAATTCTGGCGCGTGGCGTCGACCCTTAGCGGCAAAACCTATGACTGCTGGTACGGCGCCAATGCTGCCAATGACACCACTGTCTATGCTCCGAACAGCCAGCCGCTTTATACCTATTTCCCCATGACGCCTTCACCGATTCCCGGCACTTCGCTTTTTCATCAGATGAAGTTCACGCAGATTCATCATGGCGAAGACCTGGTGCTGATCTTCGATGGCATCGGCGAGCATTGGGGATCGAGCTGGGGTTACACGCAGATTAATGGCCGCCACATGAACGGCAAAATGACCAACCTGCTCTTCTGCGACGGTCATGCAGCGAGCTTCCCCCGCACGCAATTGCCGGACAGCGTCGATGAAATGAAGACGGTAACGGCGCTGGATACGGCGCATCCGTATCCGCACTGGCGATTGGATCAGTAAGAAACAGGGGAAAGGGACAAGGCGGCAAGGGACAAGGGATGGAACTCTCGCCACTGAAGTGGCGAGGCCGTAAAGAGACTGTATTGCATGACGAAAGCCCCACGGATAACTATCCGTGGGCTTTTGATTTCACACAATCGCATCGGCTTCGATTTCGATCAGGGCGTCTTTGTCGATGAGTTTTGACACTTCGACAATGGTGGTAGCCGGGCGGATAACGCCGAAGATTTCGCCGTGGGCTTTGGCGACTTCTTCCCATTTGGAGACGTCGGTGACGAACATGCGCGTGCGGATGACGTTATCGAGTTTGCCGCCGAGGGCTTCGATGGCGGCGCGGATGATTTGCAAAGAGCGGCGAGCTTGCGCTTCGAAACCTTCGGGGTATTTGCCGTCGGCATTGATGCCCACGCAGCCGGTGACGGCGATGGTGTTGCCAATGCGCACGGCACGGGAGTAGCCCATCTTGGGTTCCCACTTGGAGCCGGAGGAAGCGAGCTTACGCGGGCCTTGCTGAATCACGTCGATTTGAATGTCGGAAGCAGACATAAATTCCTTTCAAGTAACGCTGAACGGTGAATGCTGAAAAAAAATACGGAACATCGAGCGCCTTGTATTTATTTCAGCGTTCAGCGTTCATAGTTCAGCGTTCATTTCTTAAATCCCTTTCGTCGCTGCTGGCTATAGCGATGCAAGGCATCTTCGATAATTGGATAGGCGGCGGCGGCGGGTTGGATTTCGTCGACTTCCACCTCCTTGCCTTCGAGGCTTTTGTAATCCTGGAAAAAACGGCGGAGCATCGTCAGGCGATGCGGAGCCATCTGGGCGGCTTCGTTGAAATGGTTGTATTCCGGATCGTCGGCGGCGACTGCGATGATCTTGTGATCTTTTTTGCCAGTATCAAGCATGGTCATCAGGCCGATCGTGCGGGCCTTCATGAGCGTAAGCGGGACCACGGTTTCCTGGCAGAAGACCAGCACGTCCAGCGGATCGTCATCCTCGGCCAAAGTTTGAGGGATAAATCCGTAATTGGCGGGGTAATAGGCAGCCGAATAGATGATGCGGTCGAGGCGAATTAGGCCGGATTCTTTGTCCAGCTCGTATTTAACGCTGGAGCCAAAGGGGATTTCGATGATGGCGTTGAATTCCTGGGGGAGGTGTTCGCCGGGGGTAACGTCGTGCCAGGGGTGGATCATTTGCTGGTATATGTACGCGCTGGGCGGTGTGGGGGCAAGGGAATAAATTGGAGCGGAATAAGGAATTTCCCGCAGCTTTGCTGGGGCGTGGCGCTTACCAGAAATACCAGTCGTGGGTGTGAAGCACGTAGGCGCCTAAGAGAAAATTTGTTGTAGCATGCGCGACGATGCACGCTCCGATGCTTTTGGTGCGGAGTAGGAGCAGAGCGATCATCAACCCCCAGAAAAAAGCAGTGATCCATTGGATGTGCACAGAGGCGAAGGCTGCACAGACGATGAAAATCGCGGTCCAATCTTTTTCGCCAATGTCAGCGAGCTTGAAATCATTCGGAGCGAGGATTTCGCGCCAAAGAAAATCTCGCCAGAACAATTCTTCCATGAACGGCACCACGGCGGTGGCGCAGGCCCAGCGAAAGATGATGAAGGTCCACATCTGCCCGGGGTTTTGAAAATGCGTGTAGGGATTAAATGAATCGGTGGGAACGCCTTTGATCCCGATCGGGCCATAGATATAGAGCCAATCGAGAAATCCACCGTGAAGATGAATCCAGTGGAAGAGCGGGACCAGGGCTTTATCCATGCCGACCCATTGCACCAGGCCGAGTACGCCGACGAGGAATCCGAGCCAGAGATGGGTCCAACGGATTTTGGTGTAAGCCTGCCAACCTATGATCAGGGCGATGGGGGTGAGGAAGGTTTTGGCCATGTAACTGGCGGCGTAATAGCGCGGCCAGGTGATGCCGACCTGGGTGAACACCAGGAAAATGGCCATGGGCAGGATGTAGGCAATGTCATCGCGAAGGATGGAGCGGCGGATTGGAGCGGGCACTTGGGATTCCACGTCTGATATATCGGCAAACAGGGGATGCCTCGATATGCCGATAGCTAATTACAGGTAAGTTCAGGTGATTCCGCGCACGCCCCAAATCACCAGCGTTACGGGAATACCAATGAGCAGAAGCCAGAGCAGGCCTCGGGTGAGGTAACGATGGTCGCCTGAAGTAAGCGAATTGTGCCGGCGCAGAAGGATAATAATGACGCCAAACCAAAACGCTGTAGAGAGGCGACAAGTAGCCAACATCCATTCGCCTTGATCCAGCATAGTACTGGCCAACAGCAGTGCGAAGAATTGCACCAATCCCGCGACAGCCAAGTCACGATAAATAGGATGCATTCTCGTCATCGGCAAGACCTTCTAGCGCGCGGCAATGGTACGCATGACCGGAGCGGGCCGAAGCTGTTGCTGGATCGCGCGGATAATGCCGGCGGCATCCAGCCCCACCTCGGCGAGTTGTTCCTTGCGGGTGGCGTGGGAGACCAGGCGATCGGGGTGGCCCAGGCGGTGGAGGTTTTCGATGGGGAGGGAATGGGATTGAGCGTATTCAAGAACCGAAGAGCCAAAGCCATTTTGGAGGGAATGGTCTTCGATGGTGAAGACGGGGTGACCTGAGTTCAAAACGCGGGAGAGCATGGAGCCATCGACCGGTTTACAGAAGCGGGCGTCGATCACTTCGACATCAACCCCACTGGCGGCGAGTTGGTTGGCGACTTCGAGGGCGGTCTGGATTAGAGCGCCGTAGACGATCAGGGTGACATCTTCGCCCTGGCGGATCACGCGGGATTTGCCGAGTTCCCAGTCGGCCTGGGCGGCGAGACGCAGCGGAGCGTCCTCGATGATTTCTTCGAAATTTTTTGCCGGGACGGTATCGCGGGGATAGCGGAGAGCACTGGCGGTATCGAGTGTCATCGCGAATTTCAGGCAGCGTTTGAGCTCGGATTCATCGGATGGGGCCATCAGCACCATGCCGGGCATGGGGCGGAGGAACGCCTGATCCATAAAGCCGTGATGCACCGCACCGTCATCGCCCACGAAACCCGCGCGGTCCATCGCGAAAATCACCGGCAATTGGTTGAGCGAAATTTCCTGCCAGATCTGGTCGTAGCAGCGCTGGGTAAATGTGGAATAAATCGCAGCGACGGGTTTCATGCCCATTTTGGACATGCCAGCCGCCATGGCGGCGAGGTGCGATTCGCAGATGCCAGTGTCGTAATATTGACCCGGCAGCTCTTTTTCGAATTTGGACAGGCCGGTGCCGTCGGGCATGGCGGCGGTGAGAGCGATGATGCGTTTATCTTGCTTGGCCAGCTCGATCATCGCGTCGGCAAAGGCGACGGTCCAGGATTTACCTGTGGATTTATTGATTTCCAGACGGCAGCCATTGACCGAAAATGGCGCGGGAGAATGGAATTTCGTGGGTTCGTTCAGACACGCTTCGTATCCGCGGCCTTTTTGGGTGGTCACGTGTAGCAGCACGGGAGCGTTCACATGCTTCAATTCTGCGAGCATTTCGATCATGCCGGGCAGATCGTGGCCATCAATGGGGCCCATGTATTTGATGCCGAGCGATTCAAACAATTGGCCCGGCCAGAGGGTCGATTTCACGCCTTCTTTGACATGATGCCAAACCGCTTCCACGGTAGACGCGACGGAAGTCGGCAGCTTGCCGATCACTTTTTCCGCCAGGCGCTTGGCTTCATCGTAAGTGGTGGAGATGCGGACGCGCTCGAGGTATTGCGCGAAAGCACCCTGCGGCTTGGAGATGGACATGCCGTTGTCATTGAGGATTACAAGCAATTGGCGTTTGAGCGTGCCGGCATTGTTTAAACCTTCGAACGCCATGCCATTAACGATCGAAGCATCACCCACTATTGCTACCACGTGCGAATCACGGCCCATGTGCTGATCGGCACGGGCTACGCCGACGGCAGTGGAGATCGCAGTCCCGGCATGACCGACCGCGAAAAGGTCGTAGGGCGACTCTTCGGGAGAGGGAAAACCGCTGACGGAATTTTTCTTACGAAGCGTGGGGAATTCGCCGCCTCGGCCGGTGAGGAGCTTGTGGGGGTAGCATTGATGACCCACATCGAAAAGCAGGCGATCCGGCCCGTGCGGATGCGGGCCAAAATCATAAACGTAATGCAGGGCAAGCGTGAGTTCGACAACTCCCAGGTTAGATGCGAGATGACCACCATTAACGCTGACGGCTTCGAAGATCCGCCGGCGCATTTCGCCGCTCAGCGTGGTTAATTCTTCCAGGCTCAGTTTTTTAATGTCTCTGGGTTGCTGTATTGAATCAAGCAAGGTCATTCATTACTCCAACGAACTCATCGGTTTCCGTAACGCTGGGGATTGTATCAAAATGGCACGAAAACGTGAAACGGTAAAGGGAAAAAGAAATTATTGTTCGTCTGGAGAGCCGGTGCGTCCTCGCCTCCGAAATAACATACCTCGGGCCGAGGACGACCCGGCTCTTCTCTAAAAATGAGGCTTATTTCATGGGATTTAACCTTGATTGTATGGACTTGCACTGGGATAATTAGACAAGCATGCCAGAGTACCGCTTAGATAGTATCGCGGACCTCGCTCGGCAGATGCAATTTACGCCGCTGACGATCCGAGCGGCGCAGGTGTCGAGCGCCGAGGGGGTTCTACATGATATTGATCCCGCCAAAGCCTATCCGATGGATTGGTTAATCTTTCGTTTGACGGGATATCGCCCGAAGCACCCGCCGAAAGATTTGCTGACCGGCCTTGCGCTGCAACATGATCTCGGGTTGCTGATTGAAGAAGTCAGCGAGTCGCTCGATCAGCGCGTGGAAGATGTTGGCCAACCCATTCTTTCGCTGGAAGATGCGACGCAAAAATTCAACGTCACCAGCAAGACCCTACAGCGCTGGCGGCGCAAGGGATTAAGCGGTCGGCGATTGATCTTCCCCGATGGCAAAAAACGCATTGGCTTTTTGCTTTCTAACCTCGAGCGCTTTCTCGCCAGGAATGGTCGCCAGGTCATGGCGGCAGCGAATTTCTCGCCGGTCGACTCCGCGGAAAAGCAGGAAATGCAGGTAGCGGCGAATCGACTCACTCAATCGCGATGCACGTTCAGCGAAATTACCCGGCGGTTGGGCAGGAAATTTAATCGTTCCCCGGTGATGATCGAGCAGCTCATCCAGCGCGACATCGCGATTGCTCCGGAATTTACTGCCGAGCAGCGCAGTAAAATTTATCGCCGTTGGCGCCACGGATCGAGCTTGAGCGAATTGGCCAGGATATTTGAGGTCGGCAAGTCGACGCTCTTCTGGGCCATCGTGGATGAACGCCAGGCGCGCATCCAGCTTCGCAAAACCAAATTCATCGACGACCCGCTTTATCACCAGGATGATGCCGAGCAGGCGATTGCGACGATCGCTGCCTGCAACGATTTCGCCGGGTGCGGGGGCGCGTTGAGCGTGGATGCGTCGATTCTGCAAATCGATCATCCGGTACTCACGCCAGCGCAGGAGAGGGCGCTGTTTCTGAAATTCAATTTCCACAAATATCGCTTCGTCGCTTCACGCCGACAGCTGGAGGAGCGCTCGGTATCCCATCGAAAACTTTGCCAGATCGAACAGCATCTTTCCCGCGCCACTGAAGTCCGCAACCAGATTGTCCGCGCGAATCTGCGGCTTCTGGTCAGCACGGCCCGCCGTCACGCGCGCGGCTGCGTCGGGCTGATGGATCTGATCAGCGATGGCAGCATCACACTCATGCGGGCGGTCGAGAGTTTTGATTTTCATAAGGGAAATCATTTTGCCACCTATGCCACATTCGGCTTGATGAAAGAATTCGCCCGCAGCGCCGGACGTCTGATCTCCAAGCATAAACAACCCGCCGGCCTGAATAGCGATGTCGCCGACGCTGCGGCGAGCCAACCGAGCCAACTCCTGGCGGATCAGGATTATCTTGCGCGTTTGCTGAGGGAATTAAGTGAATCAGAACGGGCCGTGCTGCGGCTGCATTATGGATTAGAAGGCATGCGCGCCACGGGTACCTATCGGCAAACGGCGCGGGAGCTGGGCATCAGCACCCAGCAGGTGCGGCGGCTCGAAGAGACTGCACTGAGCAAACTTCGCGCGATTGCTAATTCCCCAACCTGAAAACGGCTATCATGTCCCACCCAACATGGGCCGGCGCAAATCAATCGACATGACCGATGTCCTCCCCGCTAGTAGAGCCGGGGCGTCCCCGCCCCGATATCCCGGGCCGAGGACGGCCCGGCTCTACCGGCGCGTTTTATATTTTGCCCTCATTGCGCTGTTCATATTTCTCACCATCTGGTTGCCGCTGCATTTCTTCTATTTCAATTTCCATCCAATTATCGCCAACGAAGCTTATCGCTCCGCCCAACCCAGCCCTGCTTTCCTGAAAAAAATCGTCGCTCAGAATCACATTCGCTCGATCATTAAATTCAACCGCGAAGTTGAATCCAGCTGGAGCCAGGAAGAATTCTCGGAAGCGAAAAAACTAGGGGTAGATATTTTTTATATTCCGATTGGCGTTTCGGAATTGCCAAGCCGCAATGACATGATCCATATCCTCAGCGCGATCGATCACGCTCCGCGCCCCCTGCTCGTGCATTGCAAGACCGGAGCGGATCGCACGGGGTTGGCCTCCGTGCTATTGGCAATGCAGGCGGGCGAATCGTTTCAGGAAGCCCGCAATCAGCAGCTCCGCCTGCGCTATGGCCACATCGGACAGATCGGGGCGGATGTGGATGATGTTCTCACCCAATACGATCAGGATCGCACTGCGGAAGGAAAATCAGATCGCAGCTATGCTGACTTTCGCAATTACGTATTGGAAGAATATTACCCCGGCTTTTATCACGCAGGCATCGTGGCGGAGCCAAACACGCTAAGCGGACATCCCGGCGACAAAGTCACGTTCCAAGTCAAAGTCACCAATGCCAGCCCGCGCGCATGGAATGCGTGGGTATTTCCCTTCCGCCTCAACCTCGGCATTCCCGGGACGCGTAGCGGCAATTACCCGGAATTGATTACGCATAAACTCATCGGCTGGAGCTTGCAGCCCGGCCAAACCGAAACCGTCGATCTCTCCATAAAAATCCCGAAAACCACGCTAGGAATTCACCGTTATGTGCTGGATGTCGCTCAAGTCATGGGGACGACCTTCGCCCATTACGGCTCGCCAACGGCGAATGTGTATCTCGATGTGAAGTAATAAGGAGTGCGAAGGGTAAAAACGTAAGAAGAGTGAGAAGGGAAAATTTGTTTCACCCTTCTTACCCTTCGCACCCTTCTTACATTCACACGCTCTTCCATTAAGATGTCCGGCCCAGATGACTCAGCCACCGGCGATCGCCCCATCATCTCGCAGCGGATTTTTCACCAAGAGCGTCTGCCGCACGATTTTTATCGTTCTCATGCTCGCTGGCGCGTTGATTCACATTCGTTACCTCACCCACAACTGTCCGCTTGGCTTATCCGAAGATGAAGCGCATTACTGGGACTGGTCGCGGCAATTGGGCCTGAGCTACTACTCCAAGGGCCCGCTCGTCGCTTACATCATCCGCTTCAGCTGTGCGATATTTGGCAACACCATGCCGGCCGTCCGCTATCCCGCCACGCTGCTCGCCATCGCCACCGCCAGCATCACCTATTGGCTCATCGTCGAACTTTTCGGCAGCGATCCTTTGGCTTTGGGATGGACACTCCTGAGCCACACCATTCCGCTCTATGTCGCTGGTTCCCTGCTCATGACCATCGATTCGCCTTTCTTTTTCTGCTGGGCCCTGGCGACGGTACTGGCGGCCAAGGCGATATTTCAAAATCGGCAGCGCTTGTGGCCCTTCGTGGGTATCGCTGTGGGCGTCGGATTTCTGGCTAAATACACCATGTTCGTCTGGCCGGTCTGCTTGATTCCCTTTCTAATTGCCGATCCCTCCTCGCGGCGCATTCTGCGCAGCGGCTGGTTCTGGCTGGCGTTTCCCATCGCCCTGCTCTTCACCACACCCGTCATTATTTTCAACGCCCAGCACAACTGGATCACCGTGCACCATGTGCAGGCTGATACCTCGGCCGGCTTTTCCTGGACCAATCTCCCAGCGTTTCTGCTCGGACAGGCGGCAATCATCGGGCTGTTCAATTTTCTGATCCTTCTGGGCGCCGTCGCCTATATTTTTCGCGAATCGAAAACCGATCCGCATCGGCGGGCGATTATTTATCTGGCCAGCATCGGGCTGACTTTTTTTGCCATCGTGGCTTGCACGGCTTTTACCACTCGCGTGGAACCGAATTGGCCGGCGTGTGCTTATTTCACCCTGATTATCCTGTGCGCTTATTTTCTTTCGCGACGGTTGTGGAGTGGACCGCATAAAAAATGGTGGCGAATTTGCGTGGCGGGTTCGGTAGTGCTGGCGGGGATGATCGTGCCGCTGGCGCATAATTTTGAGATTCTTTATCCCGTCCTGACCCGCGCTTTGCCGACCATTAATCGTGTTATGTTCGCCTGCGGCGCCAAACACCCCAAAACGCTTTCCAATTTCGACCCTACCTACAAACTGCGCGGCTGGCCCACGCTCGGGGATCGCGTGGCTTATTACCTGAATCAACATCCCGGCGCGATGGTGATGGGCGAAGATTACCAGATCGCCTCGGAGGTGGCGTTTTACACGCCGGGACAACCCAAAACCTACGCGGTTGGTTCTTATTTCACCCCGCACGCCAAGCGTATGAGCCAATTCGACATCTGGTCCGACCGCAGCCTGGCTCCCACCAATTCAACACTCCTCGGCCGCGACGCTATCTATGTGGGCGACATGAATCCTGCGTTACGCAACAGCTTTACTTCCGCTCAGCGCCTGCCCGAGGTACAGATCAGCGTGAATGGCTATCCGCTGCGATCCTTTACAATCTGGTATTGCCATGATTTCCATGGCATGAGCCGTAGTGCGCCGCAAGAGTTTTAAGTAGTCTAAAGGAAACCATACTAAATGACTCAAACCGCAACTCCGACACCAGAGCCCTTGTCGCCAGCACCAAAATGCTGCACACAGCGGTGCTGGATCTGGGCCATAATCCTGCTGATCGTCTGGATCGCCGCCATCGTCATCGCTTATCCACACGATGCCCAAATCGCCAATTCCGTCGAGCGTTTCACCACCAATGCCAAAACGGGGCAAGTGGAAAGCATCGGCGTGCTAAGCAAATACACGCTGCCCGCTAAGTGCATTCGCTTCATGGGAAATTTCCGCTTCACCCTCGGCGTGGCTATTTTGCTTTATATCTTCCATCCTCGGAAATGGCGCGCCTCGATATTGCTGGTTGCGGCGGCGGTGATTGGCGGAATCATCTACCAGTTCAGCAAATGGATCATCGGCCGCCAGCGGCCGCAATATCATGAGCCGTATACATTCCATCACTTCACCGATGGATTACGCGGTTTTTTCATGGCCGAACGACTCTCCATGCCATCCGGCCACGCTATGCTCGCCTTTGCCACCGCAACCGTGCTCACAGTCTGTCTCCCCCGCTGGTGGGCTTTGTTTTTCGTCCTGGCGTGCGTGGTGGGCGCGGAACGCGTTTTAGAGCATAGCCATTATCTTTCCGACGTAATCGCTGGTGCCGGTGTGGGCGTGATCGCGGCGATGCTGGCCAAATTAATTCTGAGCCGTCGCTGCTGTCAGAACGTGAACCAAACTCCTACTCAAGCATGAACAGCGTAGCCGACCAACCTTTCCTCTCGCTGGTCATCCCCGCTTACAACGAGGAGGAATCCATCCTCACGTTGATGACGCGCGTGAAGGCTGCGCTCGATCGCATTGGCAAACCCTATGAGGTAATCGTAGTTGACGACGGCTCGACCGATGCCACGCCGCAATTGCTCGCTGATGCGATGACCCAATATTCATTCCTGCGTATCCTGCGCATGGCTCACCGCGGCGGCCAATCCGCAGCGTTCGAAGCCGGCTTCGCAGCAGCGCGCGGAGAATTCATCGCCACCATCGATGCTGATCTGCAAAATGATCCGGAAGAAATTCCCCGGCTCCTGGCCATGTTCGCCACCGAAAATGTCGACATGATCACCGGCTGGCGCCGCGATCGGCAGGATTCTTCTTTCCGCCGCTGGCAATCCCGGCAGGCCAATCGCATCCGCAATTGGATCAGCCAGGAAACCATTATCGATTCCGCTTCCAGCCTGAAAATTTACAAGCGAGATTGCGTTCGCGGGATGAAGCTTTTCAATGGCGCCCACCGCTTTTTCCCCACGCTTGTGAAACTTCGCGGATTTAAGGTGCTGGAAACGCCCGTCAAACATTCCCCTCGCTTCGCTGGTGTCCCGAAATACGGCTTCAAAAACCGCGCCCTCCGCGCCTTCATCGATCTCCTCGCCGTCCGCTGGATGAAATCGCGTTACCTGCGATACCAGGTTCAAGAAATTGAGCCACCGATGAACACCGATGAACACCGATAAATGCGAATGCAGAATGCAGATTGATGAATGCAGACTAGAAAACCAATGCCTGTATTCATTCTGCAATCTGCAATCATCATTCTGCATTCTCTTATCGGTGTTCATCTGTGCCCCATCGGTGGCTAATATCTCTTTATGAAAATCGGCAATCATGATATCGCCGTATGCAGCTGGTCCCTGCGGACCACCGATCCTTCTGCGATGATCCGGGCTACGCGTGAGCTAGGCCTCTCCCATTGCCAACTCGCCCTGACTCCACTGGTACTCGCCGATGAAACATCACGGCAAACTCAAATCAATCTGCTCCTCAGTTCAGGATTAACCTGGACGGCCGGCATGATCAGCTTTCCTGGCGAAGATTATGCGTCGATTGCCTCTATCAAGCGCACGGGGGGATTTGTTCCCGATGCGGATTGGCCGCGCCGCCGGCAAATCGCTCAGGATGCTCTGGCCATCGCCGAATCGCTCAGCATCAAAAAAATCTCCACGCATATAGGCTTTGTCCCACCGAGTAATGATGAGCATTATCCAATCATGATCCAGCGCACGCGCGAGATCGCTGAGCTATGGAACACCGCCGGTGTCGATCTACTCCTCGAAACCGGCCAGGAAGAAGCAACAGAATTATTGCAATTTCTCAACGACGTCCCCTGCCGCAACATAGGCGTAAATTTCGATCCCGCCAACATGATCCTCTACGGTGCCGGCGATCCCTTCGAAGCGATCGCCATCCTCGCCCAGCGCATCGGCCACGTGCATATCAAAGATGCGATTCCCTCTGAAAATCGCGGCATCGAATGGGGCCGCGAAGTCCCCTTCGGCACCGGCGAAGTAAAACCCAAAAAATTTCTCGCCTCCCTCGCCGCCGCCAATTACACAGGACCTCTTTCCATCGAACGAGAAGGCCGTGCGGCAAATCCAATCGAAGACATCCACACAGCGATCACAGCGCTATCCAATGCAATAACTTAATTTTCGCAGATAGAGCCGGGCCGTCCCCAGCCCGAAATTCCGAAGCGAGGCACCCCAGCTCTACCCCGCACGCGTATTATCATTATTTCATCAACTCTCCCAACAATTCACTCAACCGATCCGACGCCAGGGCCGCCCGTTTCAGCGCCAAATCATGCGCATTTTTCGCATACCCCGCTGGTAGCGCCGGCGCATCCTGCAATCCCCGGTGATAAACAGCCGTCTGTAATGTCCCATTCAGATACACGTCCTTCACCGCCAATTGATAACTCTCGCGCGCCCACGCATCCGGCGTGCGATTCTCCTGCAACTGCGGCAACTTATCCGCCTTGGCGTCCGCATCGTTATTCACTTCATCCGCTACTTTCGCTAGCGTGCCATAATCCATCTGCGTCCCCAGCGCATCATCCCAATAAGCATGCAGATTCATCACGCGCCCATTCACTAAAATCCCCTGGGCGTTTCCTCCCTTATCCCCCGTACGAAATCGCACGGAAAATTCGGTTGTTGCGTGCAGCGGCTGATGAATATCCCCCACCAGATGCTCCAGCCAGGCCAGCATCACCGCTTTATCTTCAACTTTCGCATTAGGATCCGCTAATACCGCCACTGCGTGATCCATCGCCTGTACCGCGTTGGTTGGCTGATCCGTCGGCATAGTCGAAGGCTGTTCCGGAACCTTCACCTTTCCCACATCCCCTGGCACCACATACGGAATATCAATGTAATGCCATTCTCCATGATGATACCGGGTAATCGATCGCGGCTTATAAGCCTCGCCCGGAAATGACGGCCTGACCCAATCCGGCCAGGATGCCGCCCGGATAAACGCCCATTCATCCACGCTCACGCCCTGCGGCACATCGGCGCTCAAATAAATCTTGTAATGCGGATGATGCTTGAGAATCTCCGTCACCTTTTGCCGGGTGGCATCATCCATCTTCTGCCAGGCAAGCAGCCCGATAGACATATGCCCGGTGAAATTCCAAGCCCATACCGGCGAACAAACTACAAGTAGCACGAGCAAAAACATCGCGCGATTTCCGCTTCTGTTCAGCATCTTCTGCGCCTTTTCCCGAGCCAGCGCACAGCGGCTCACGCCCGAATAATTTTTTCCTAATCTCATAGTTATCCACAAATTGTACTCCATTTGCGTACGCTGCGAAATAAGTTGGCACACCTCTCGCTCTAGGCACCCTCGATAGCTTGGATTTTCTTTTTTACGAGCATGATGCTCAGAGGAAGTCACGGATGACGCGAGAAATCCTAGAAACACTCGGACAGCGCATTACCGAGGCAGTAAACCTGGCAGTGGCACTCCACTTGGAAGCGGGAGCGACAGACGTTGGTAGCCACTCGTACCAGGGACAGCTACGAATGACCGGCGGAGCCGGCTTCGACGCCTCCAGGGATGGAGCGCTGTCCTTGAAGGACGCCCGTAGAGGGCGAACTTCTATCCTCGCCGAAAGGAAGGCCTCTTGATTTACGGGCTTTATCTATCGGCCACGGGCGTCCTGACCAATTCGTACAGGCAGGACGTCATTGCAAATAACCTGGCCAACTCGGAAACCGTTGGCTTCAAAAAAGACCTGGCCCTCTTCACGGAGCGCGATAGCGCCGCCCAGGAAAAAGGCCAATCAGATCCAGATGACCCCCTCTCCAACCTCACCGGTGGAAAGTGGGCTGCTCCCACCTATGTCGATCCCTCCGAAGGCCCCCTTCAAGAGACCGGCAACTCCACCGATGTCGCCATCGAAGGCAAAGGCTATTTCATGGTGCAAACGCCCCAGGGAAATCGTCTCACTCGTGATGGCAGATTTCTTCTGGACAGCAACGGCAATCTGGTAATGGCCAACGATGCCAACGCCAAGCTGCTGGATGATTCCGGCAAGCCCTTCTCCCTCGACTCCCGCCAGCGCATCCAGCTCTCGAAAGACGGCGAATATTCTCAGGGCGGCCGCAATGTCGACAAGATCGGCATCTACGACACCGATACCGCCACCCTGACCAAGCAAGGCAGTAACCTCCTGGCTTATCCTGACAGCCAAACCCTGTCACTTTCCAAAAACTACACGCTTCACCAGAGCTTCGTCGAGCGCTCCAACGTCGAACCGACCACGGAATTAACCCAGCTCATGGACACCGAACGCCAACTCGAAGTCAACGCCAACATGATCAAAACCCAGGACGAAACCCTCAGCGAACTCGTAAGCCAAGTCGCGAAGATCAGCTAATCCGTGTTAATTGTTAGTGGTTAGTTGTTAATGGTTAATTGCATTGGTTTTCAACAACTATCAACTAACCATTAACAACTAACTATTCCCCGAGAAATACCTATTAAACAAAACGCCCCCGTACGACCGATAATAATTTTGTTAACAAACTGATTTATGGCTATTGCAGCTCTCAACTCCGCGGCGACAGGTTTAAAAGCCCTCTCTACTGACATCGACGTCATCGCCAACAACCTGGCCAACGCCGAAACCACTGCATTCAAAGCCAGTCGGGTCAATTTTGAAGACCTGATGTATCTGCAATTAAAACAGCCTGGGACCACCAGCGAAGCCGGTGAAATCTCCCCTGCCGGTGTCTTTGTCGGCCTCGGTACCCGTATCTCCAACACGCAGTTGGATATGTCCAACGGCACCCTGCAATCCACCGACCGCCAGCTCGACGTCTCGATCCAGGGGAACGGTTTTTTCAAAGTGAAAATACTCGACACCATCGGCGACGGCTACGGCTACACACGCAACGGCAACTTTTTCGTCAATAACAACGGCCAGCTTGTGCTCGGCATGGGCGATGGTTACGTCCTTCAGTCCAATATCAGCATCCCCACCGGGACGACCAATATCTCTATCGACCAGGATGGAACTGTCTCGGTCACCAAGTCCGGTTCCAACACCAAATCCACCGTCGGCCAATTGAAAATTTCCCAGTTCGTGAACCCCCAGGGCCTCTCACTCCTCGGCGGTTCGATCTACATCCCCACCGACGCCTCCGGCGCCGCCACTGACTCCAACCCCGGCGACAACGGCTCCGGCACCGTCATGCAGGGCTTCCTTGAGGGCTCCAACGTCGATCCGGTCAAGGAACTCACCGACCTGATCTCGGCGCAGCGTT
>DASXDR010000097.1:0-37610 GCA_036490535.1 Tepidisphaeraceae bacterium
CCAGGGCGAACCCATTGGCAGCGGCATGATCGAAGGAGGCTGCAAAAACATCATCGGGGCCCGATTGAAATTGAACAATGCCCGATGGCGTATCCGACGCGCTGAAAGAATCGGCACATTACGCTGCGTCCAGGCCAGCAACCAATGGCAAAACTTCTGGAAATTATCCGCCTGATCTACCCGGCAGAAGAACTACACCCGAAAGCTCAAAATCAGGGAGAAGGGACAAGGGACAAGGCGGCAAGGGACAAGGGAATACCAATAGAAACTTCTTTGCGGGCTAGCCGCTTCAGCGGCTAGCTTCCACCAGTCCCTTGCCGCCTTGTCCCTAATTCTTCCCCTTGTCCCATAATGCTCAAGTTTTCAGTCTTACATATCCGATAAGGACCACACGGGCAGAAGTATTGGGTCCGAGAATTAAACATGCGTGATCGAAGGATTGGTCGCGCATCATGCTATTTCCAAGGAAGGTCCCCATGCGGACGATTGCAATTATTAACCAAAAGGGCGGATGCGGGAAAACCACGACGAGCATTAATCTGGCGGCTTGTTTAGCGCGATTAGGGCAGAAAACCTTGCTCGTCGATATCGACCCCCAAGGCCATTGCGGGGTAGGACTGGCGGTTCCCGAGGAGCAGATCGAAAAGACACTGCTCGATGCGCTGATTGAGCCACAGGATGGCAAGCCGCTGAGCACGGCGGAAATCGTCTGGCAGATCGCCAGCGATTTTGATCTGGCTCCTTCTAACATAAAGCTGGCGGCGTTCGAACAGCTCTTCGCCGGTCGCACGGGCCGCGAAGATCGCCTTCGTAATGCCCTGGCCAGCGTTCAAAATACATACAAATGGTGCATCATCGACTGCCCGCCCAGCGTGGGCCTGCTGACCTTCAACGCCCTGCGTGCCTGTGACGAAGTGATCGTTCCGGTGGAGACCGGTTTCTTCAGCCTCCACGGCCTTTCCAAGATGATGGAGACGCTGGAAGTCCTGAAGGAAAAGTGCGGGCATGATCTGGCCATCCGCGTATTGCCGACGCTGTATGACACGCGCACCAAGCTGGCGCGCGAAGTGCTCAGCGAGCTGCGGAACAAGTTCCAGGGATACCTGATGGCTTCGACGATCAACTTCAACACGAAGTTGAAGGAAGCAGCCAGCTTCGGCCAGCCAATTACGGAATATGATCCGGGTTCACGGGGTTATAAAGATTTCGTGAACCTGGCTCGCGAGCTGATGGGCGATTGCCCGGCCGAGACGGAAGTCGCTGTGGAACGACTTTCGCGTCCTGCTGAATTGGTGCAACGCGCCAAGCAATTGGCACAGTTAACGAATTTCCAGTTTGGGCGAAATACGCTCATGGAAGAACGCAGCGCTGAGCCATTGGTGGGATTGGCCAACACGGCCGTCGAGACTCGCGCCTCAGCAGGGGGTCGGATTGCTGAACTGATCGACAATGGTTCGGTCGCCGTCGCTGTCGCCGCTCCACCGGCGCGTCCCGTCAAGACGACCGAGCAGAAACTTGAAGAGTTTTATGGCGTTAAGCAGGTGGGCAATCATGTTGTCTTCCGCACACGCCAGAAAGCCGACGCCATCCACATTGCTGGTGATTTCAATAACTGGCAGGTTGGCCCCGGTACCATGGAAAAAGCCAACCGCGACGGGGAATGGCGATTGGCCTTGCCGCTTTCTCCAGGCCGCTATCGCTACCGCATGGTCGTCGATGGCAAATGGATCACCGATCCCAATAACCAATATGTCGAAACCAATCAGTTTGGTGAGCTAAATAATATCTTTGAAGTGGAATGAGGAGGTTAGTGGATAATTGTTAGTGGTTAGTTGTAAGTCTTTTACAACTATCAACTATCAATTAACAACTAACATTTTTTCAATGTCAGAAACCACCAAAACGCCATCGACGCTCAGCGAAATCAGTCACCTGTTTCTCAGCTCATTGCGCAGCGAGAACAATCGGCCCAAGCGCACGCCGCCGACCTCGCGACCTGTGACTGCCTCGATTGATTTAACCCCCGAAGAATTCGACAAGGTGAGCGAGGGCGAAGAGGAAATCGTTTCCGCTCCGGTGACCGCGATATTGGCGTCGCATCTGGATGATGCTGGTCCGGCTATCTCCGCCTATGCACAGCATCTGATTGCTCACAATCAGCGGGTTGGCCTGATCGAAATTGGCGCCGATGAATTGCGGCTCTCGTGCCTGGTGCCCGGATCAGATGAAAATGAAACGAGCGAACCGACCTCCTATTTCGAGCCGCGGCATCTGGCTGAGGCGATCGAGGAGCTGAACAGCGATATCGACCGCTGGCTTGTGGTTTTGATCAATCCCAAATTGGTCCAATCACAATCCGCGCTGCGAAAAATATCACATTGGCTGCTGATCACCGCCTGCGATTCTGATGGCGTGGTAGCTGCCTATCGTTCGCTCAAAGCGCTTAGCCCCCTGGCTCGGCCACGCCTGACGGTGGCTTTGCTCGATGCAGCTAATAGCGAGCAAGTCGACCGTGTTTATCAAAAAATGAGCAACGTCTGCGATCAATTCCTGCATTGGCCCATCGAACGCGGGCCTGCCTTGCGCAGCAGTACCGCTGCCAGCATTCACACGATCATGCACTGGAATCCACCGCATGAATCAGCGGAAACGCCGGCGCCGCATTGGCAGGTGATCGAGACATTTTTATCGCGCGCTCAAGCCGATGAGCCGGATATTTCGCCAGAAGAGCATCAGCAGATTTCCGCGAGTTCGTTTAAGGCTGTGGAAGCACCTGCACCTGTAGCCGCACCGGTTAAATTGGAAACAGCAGCTGTCGCGGCTCCGGTTGCTCCAGCGGTCCGGCCGAATATTTCTGATGCTACGCCCATTCTTTCTCTCACCACTACATCGCCATCCGCGATTCTCGATTCGATTCTTCAGCACAATCAGACCGATTTGATCGCCTGCCCCGTGCCGCTGCCGATGTGCGAAACGGCTAAGCTGACTGTGGGGCGCGATCGACGATTGCTGCTATTGGCCGTTGCCGGGCGAGGTTTGAATGACCTGCGTTCGATTGCTTATGCATACCGCTGGCTGAATGAGAACCGCCAACTGGTAGCGATGGCCGTGCCGCAATTGGCAATTGATTCAGCCGCCAAACCCAAGCTTCGATTGCTAATTGATCATGCGGATCGTGATGCGCATTTGCTTGGTCCGCTGCTGGAAAATCCGCTGGTGGAAATGCAGCCCTATCGGGCGCTGAATTGGTCGGGACGGTTGGGATTGCTGCTCGAAGCGGCGTGATACCGCAATTTGTCTCGCAATAATTTAACAGCCGCGAGGGATTCCTCGCGGCTGTTTCTGTTTGATCCGAGATTTTTCGCGGAGATCCCGCGGCTTTGCTGCGGCGTGGCGCTGGCAAATTAAGCTGCCTGGGATTTGGCGATATTGCGCAGCCCGCGCAGGGTGCTGGGGCGCAGGGCATCGAAATCATTGTGTGCTGGATTGCGCTCCGGCAAATCCCACTTGGCGAACAGTTTGGCGTTGTCTTCGTCGCCGCGGCTGGTGTCATGCTGCCGGCGGCGATCCACGAGTTCATCGTGATCGATAATCGCTCCATAGGCCGGCACGATGCGCATTCCGGCATTCCAGGCCGCCAGTGAAAGATCCGGGTCGGCGGCACAGACATAGTAGCGCTCGTCGAAATAACCAAGCTTTTTATAAGTGCTGGTTTTGCCAACGGGGAAATTGGCGTAGAAAGTGCCGCGCACGTGGCATAGGCGATAAATCTGCCCGCGATAATTGGTTTCGTAAGCGATATTCTTCTGGGAGTGCCAGTGGTGGAACATGGCGACAAACGCCACGTCGGTCGGCTCGGCGTCGATTTGCGCTACCGCTTGATCCAGGGCATTATCTATGGGGCGGGCATCATCATTCAGCCAGGTCAAGTTGCGGCCGCGAGCAACACGGAAACCTTTATTGGCGGCTTTGACAAATCCTTCGCGCTGCTCTTCGCGAATGATTTGCAGGCGATCGCCCATCTCATTCTTGGCCTGCTTGAGCACATCGCTCGTGCGGTCTTCGCTGGCGCCATCGACCACGATGATCTCATGCGAACAGTGGGTCTGGCGTTCGATGGTGAAAAGGGTTTGACGGAGCGGTTCAGCGCGATTGCACGTGGGGAGGACGATAGATAAATCAAACATAGTTTATCTTTTATCGGCCAATTCCCTGCCAATGTTTAGCGGCGGTGCGCAGCACTGCGTTGAACAACATGCCCTAACGCGGTGCTACGCACCGCCGCTAAATAAAGAAGGCAATCACTTCGTGCAAAGATACATCAACCGCGGCGAGAGCAAACCACTCATCAAATTCGCATCCACGTTAACATTTACCCCATTCACGCTTTGCACCTGGCTCAGATTTGATTTGGCCGTAAGCATTTCCCATATCGTAGGCTGCAAATCATATTTGACGACAGTTGGGCGGCTCACTCCCGCGAGCTTCGCAGCCTCGTCGTAAACATCATCGGCGTAGGCGTTGTCATCATCGATCAGGCCTAATGCATAGGCGTCCTTGGAGCTGTAAACTTTTCCATTGGCAATTTGATTGATATCACCGTGCAGCGGATTGGTCGCGTGTTGCCGCCCCTGCACGATCACACCTTTGAACCGTGCGAAGGCTTCATCGACCAGATTCAACAGATATTGCTTCTGCTCGGGCGTTTCCGGTTTCAAGGGCGAGCCGACTTCTTTGAAATCGGCCCCACTGGAATGGATCGACCCATCATGCACGCCATATTTATCGCCGAACTGGGTGAGATCGAGTTGCGGCATCAGCACGCCGATGCTGCCGGTCCAGGTGGTCGGCTCGGCCATCACATAATCGCCCGCCGCGGCCACATAATACCCGCCGCTGGCGGCCATCTGGGTCATTTGCATCACGACCTTCTGGTTCGTTTTAGTCTTATAGCGTTCGATGGCGTGATAGATTTCATCCGACGCAGTCACCTCGCCGCCCGGCGTATCCAGCTCGACAATCAAGCCTTTGACATCGTGATCATCCTGAATATCGCGCAGTGTGTGCTCGAATTTTTTGGCGGTTTCGCCGGTGATCATGCCTTCGAGTGGAATCACCGCGATCTTAGTGCCGGGATCGCCATCGCGCAGATTCTTGGAGCGCAGGTGCCCGGTGCCGTTATTCGCTGCGAAGGCGGCCAACAGGATGACGTTCAATACCAGCGACCCGAGAAATATCACGGTTGCTACGGCAGTGAAGATTCCGCGGAAAACTCCGCTCACACAGCCTGTTTTTCGCGGCGGTTGATAGACCTGATACGTCGGTCCGAAATTCGGCGGGGGAGGGGGAGGAACCTGCTGGGTCATATATCAGCTCCGATCATTGGTGTAAGAAACGGTGACCGTTCCGGCTGTGCCGCCGCGCACGGCAAAGTCGCCGATCACGGTCATGCGGCGAGGTTTCAGCGCGGCTACCAGATCATCCAAGATCTGATTGGTCACCGCTTCATAAAAAATTCCCTTGTCGCGAAATGAAAAGAAATACAGCTTGAGACTTTTCATCTCCACGCACAGCCGGTCCGGCACATATTCTATCGTGATTGTCGCAAAATCCGGCTGCCCCGTCACGGGGCAAACGCTGGTGAACTCCGGGAAGACAAAGCGAATCGAATAGTCGCGATGCGGGCTGGGATTGGGGAAGGTGTCGAGAATCGAACGTGGCCGGGCGATTTGCTGGCGGTTGAGGATGGATTTTTTGCCGAGGGATTTCATTTCGTTAATTGTTAGTGGTTAGTTGATAGCTGCCAAAAACGAGGGCAATCAATCACTAACAATTAACCACTAGCAACTAACGATCTTATTTGTTTTGCCAGCCGAAATCGAGCTTGAGGTGATCGATGAAGGTGTTGGGGACTTCGAAGTACGTGCCGTTGAATGAGCCGGTGGCGTTACCGTCATTAGCGGGGGTGGCGTAGAAATCGAAATCGTAATTCTTGCCCGCGCTGGTGATGACCAGATGAAAGCGATCCGGCGGAAGGGGGGCGGGAAGTTTCTCTACGTATTTTTCGACTTTGAGAGGATGCAGGCTGGTCAACACGTCATTCGCGTTATCCGCGTTGACCTTGGCGGCTTTATCGGTGGCAAAGGTCCAGGTGATACTTGGCTGCGAGGCGGCAGGTTGAGAAGACGGTTTGGATGTCGCTTGCGGTATAGCCGCTCTCACAATTACCAAATCAACATTCGAAGCCGCTCGGTTGGTTGGCTGCGTCGCTGCCGGCAAATTCCTGCGCAATTCGATTTGATCTACCTTTTCCAGATCAATATCCACCAGGGTTTTATCGCGTAAATCCAGCGGCGATTTATTCAAGCTGTCCATGGTGGATGCGGGCACTTTGGCGATTGAGCCATTGGCCTGCACGAATACATTTTGCTTCAGCACGCTGTCGTAGCCGCCGAAGGTGATCGTGTTTTGCGTCGGCTGCGTCGTGGGATTACCAGCTGCGGTGTTCCAGTATGTGATAACCAACTGCGGCTTGTTGAACTGATACATGCTGGAGGCCAATGGATGATCCACGAACGATCCCGCTCGTAAGCTTGTCAGTGTCGAGAGCAGATCATCCGTTGCCGAGGGTTCCGTGGACCAGCGCTCTGGCGAAATCATTTCCCACTTGCCGCCGTTTTTAGATAGATCGATTTTCCGCGTCGGGGTCTGGATGGTTACTCTTTGAATGGTGTCCGCTGTCGTGGTGATCAGACTCAGATCGCGATAATCATTCACCTGTTTATCCAGATAGCTTTGCACATCGGCACTGACCACATCCACCTGTGACTGGTCATTCACGCGCACATACAGGTTGTCGCCCACCTCGCTCTTGGCGCCGAAATTCAGCGTGTTGGTTTTGCCGGATTTATCGGTTAATTCCACTCGATAGTTGGGATGGTCCACGCCAGTGGCGACATCAGTCCCGACCTGGGCGTGCGATTGGAGAGCGCATATTTCCCGAGCCAGATCGCCGGCGGTGAAGGTGTCGGCTTTGGCCTGGATGGGTGCGGTGATAGTCCAATTTGCACCTGTATGTTCCAGCACTAATGGCTGCCCATCCGCAGGCGTGACGGAAATTTTTGCCACATCGTCGGCAGAAACAGAAAGCAGGTTCTTCGTCGTTGTTGCTGCAGTCTCGGTCGTCTGCGCTGGCTGCTGGTGGACAAAATAAACGGTCACGCCAGCGATGATCAGAAGGGCGATAAGGAAAATGGTCGTTTTGAAATTCATAAGGAAAATTATTTAACCACAGAGGCACAGAGAGCACAGAGGCGCGCCTGGTGTTCTGAGCCCACTGACAAACAAAACTATCTCGAAATAATTTTTAAATGAGTTGCTGTGCCAATTCATACTGCACACCCAGTTGGCCTCTGTGTCTCTGTGCCTCTGTGGTTGCATCTTCTTAATCCCTCCGCGCCATATACACGCCGATCCCGGCGATAATCACAAACCCCGGCAGCAGCACGAGCAGCACACCGCCGCGCCAGAAGCTCAATGTCGCCGGGCTCATATCTTTTAGCCGTGGCGTATCCATCGAGGTCGGGGCGATTCCGAGCATGGCGGTGTCGTGGTTGAGCCAGAAGATGGAGTTCATGAACAATTGGCCGTTACCGGGGAAACGCGCTACTAACTGCCCCGTGCGATGGAAAATATCCAGATCGGGATAGGAGACGTAGCGATCGAACGCAAACTGCGGTGCGGCAATCACCACCACGCGCGACGTGCCGCGCTGGGCCATCGCTCCGCCGTAAATCGGTGGCGGCAGATCGCCTTTCTCCGGCTCATATTTCGCCGTCTGATCCTGCTGCAAAGTCGTTAAATCTGTCTCGCCCCAGCTTGGCACGTCATTCGGAATTGGCAGCAGGTGCTCGGTCGTAATCGGCTCATCGGGCCGGGTGCTCGGCTGCTTGCTGGCTGGCATGGCTGGCCCAGTCGTCACCGGCAGCACTGGCACGAACACGCCTTCCAATGTCTTGATCGGTTTGCCGATAGCGTTGTCGCCATAATTATCCAGCACCCAGACTTCCGGGACGGCTTTGGCCTGCTCAATTTCGTCAGCATTCTCCGACAATTGCAAATGCTCGTGCACCGCTACCGCATTACTGTGCACTGTGATTCCCAGCGGCGCAAGCGCTGCTGCAAAATCATCGCTCTCCGGGAATGGAATAATCAGTGCCGACCCGCCCTGCGCGATATGCTCGGCTACGGCCGGCGCGAGATTCGACGGCGGTGTGCCGCCCATCGGATTCTGCTGTTGCTGGACCTGATATCCCAACACGACCCAGATCGCTTTTTTCAATTGCGCATCGGTCGCTTCTTCGGGTGGAGGCATTCCCTGCATCTGCGCCTGCATCGCGTATTGCCCCGACACATCTTTCTCCACGACCTCAAAGCCATAATCGCGCAGCCGATCGCCCAATTTGGAAAGTGGCCCGGCCTCTCCCATCGGACTAGCCGAGCTGGCCAGCGGCGCTCCGCCGGGCCGGACGAAGGCGATGATCGGTTTGCTCGTTCGCGTCAGTGCGAGGATGGCCGTGGTGATCTGTTGCTCGCCGGCAAATGTTGCCTTGGGCGTTTGGCCGTTCATCACCAGCTGCCGCACGTCTTTCTGATCCTGCCAGACTTTTTCCTCAGGCAGCGTGCGCATGTCGCTATCACCCATGACCAGGATCGAATTGCGCTGGCGAAGTTGCTGGCGCAGATCATCGAGTTTCAGATCGCCCAGCTTGGAGATGCGGCTGTGCATCGAGTCGGCGATTTTTTTGATTTGCTCATAATGGGGTGTGCTGCTGGTCATGTAATCCCGCACCGCCGCGGGCAATCTCGTATCACTTTTTTCTTTTTCAAAGCTCGTAATCACCGGCCCGAGCAATTCGCCCAGTGCCGTCATGCCGCTATCGATCGCAGTCGTGGCGCCGCGCCAATCCGGCAGCTTCTGCTTGGTGATCCGCTCAACATTGTCCTTCACCTCTTTGAGTTGCTCCGGCATCTGCTGCACGGTGATCAGCGCGAGCACCACCGATTGCAGCGCATCATTTCCCTGCATCTGCTCCAGCGGCAAATTCGCAACCTTCTTCGTCTCTGCCGTCGCCAGGTTATTTATTTCTTCGTAAACCCCCGGGTAATCCTGAACCACTTTGCGATATTGCGCGATCTCGCCGCCATATTTATTCGTGACCTGCGCGATCAGCTCATCCACTTTGCCCGGTTCATTCACCGGGTCGATCAATTCCACATTGATGTTCTTCCCCCGACGCGAATATTCATCCAGCAGATCAGCAACCGTCTGCGCCCGATCCATCTCTGCCGGGTCCTGGTCGCTGCGCGAATACAAACTCACCAGCGTGATGGGGGATTTATTATCGCGAATGACATTGAGGGTTTGCTCTTTCAGGCTGTAGACGCGCTGGCTGGTCATATCCAGCCGCTTGTCCTTCCGCTGCGCAATGTAAACCACCAGCCCGCCCAGCACGATCACAACCACGCAGCTGAGCAGCACATTCAGCCCATATTTCACCCACCGCTGCCGCTGTGATTCCGCCACGAAATTGTTCTTCTTTTCGCTCATTCTCAATTGCTCAAACCGTAGCATGGGCGTCTCGCCCATGGTTCATTCAGACATGGGCGAGACGCCCATGCTACGAATCATTTCCACCGTCTTGATTCCAAAACCTTCACCGTCAAAAACAAAAACACTGCCGTCGCGACGAGGAAAAAAATCAGATTCCCCGTATCGATCACACCCTTGGAAAAATCGACATAGCGATTGAACACGCCTTGCTCGATGACGTTCCGCCAGAATCCGACGATGGCGGTCGAGCTGCCGATCCACCACGGCAAAATCGTAATCACAAACAAGATCGTCGCAGCGGCAACCGCCGACACGACCTGCGAGCGCGTCAGCGATGAGCAAAAAATCCCCACCGCCATGAACAATCCCGCCACCAGCAGCACCCCGAGATATCCGGAAAAAATCGTCGCATAATCCGGGCGGCCATAAATCGCCAGCATCCCCAGATAGACCAGCGTCGGCGCCAGCAGCACTACCAGAAACCCCAGCGCCCCGAAGAATTTCCCCAGCACCACAGCGGTCTCATTCACCGGCGCCGTCATCATTGTCTCAATTGTTCCCGACGCCCATTCCTGCGCCAGAAGCCCCATCGATAAAATCGGCACGATGAACACCAGCAGCCAAACCATCCACTCGAACAAGGTCCGCATCGATACCGGCTGCCCCGGCACAAAATCATTCCGAAACAAAAACCCGCAGATCAGCAGAAACAGCGTGATCGCCACATACGCAATCGGCGAATAAAAAAAGCTGCTGAGTTCTCGTTTCGCTATGACAACCGTCGTGCTCATTTTCCAAACTCTTCTCTTACTCTTGTCCCTGATTTATTTCGCCACCGCCTGATTCGCCGTCACCTGCACGAAAAATTCTTCCAGCGTCGCATGTTCCAATCTCACTTCGCGCAGCGCCCAACCCTTCTGTATGACGGTTCTCGCTGCCTCTTCCCGCACATCAAATCCCTCTTTAGATCGAATCGCTGCCGTCACATACGCCCCGCCGTTATTGACGATTTCCACCCGGCTCACCCCGTTCACTCGCGTTAGTGCATTCTCTATTTCATCCGCTGGCCCCTTGCATTCCAGTAGCACCCTTGCGGTCATCCGCCGACTTGCCCGCAATTCATCCGGCGATCCCTGCGCCACAATCTTTCCGCCGGCGATCACAATGACGCGATCACACACCGCCTCGACTTCCGGCAATATATGCGTGCTCAGCATCACCGTGTGCTGCCCCGCCAAATCCTTAATCAGTTTCCGAGTCTCGCGAATCTGCGTCGGATCCAGCCCCACCGTCGGTTCATCCAAAATCAGCACCGGCGGATTGTGCAGCAGCGAATCTGCCAACCCCACGCGCTGCCGATACCCTTTGGACAAATGCCCGATGGTCTTATTTTCCACATTTTTCAGCCAGCATCGTTCCAGCACATACCCCATGCGCTGCTTGAGCATGCCGCGCTCCATTTTTCGCAATTGGCCCCGAAACGTGAGATATTCCCGAACTTTCATCTCCATATACAGCGGCACATTCTCCGGCAAATACCCGATATTCCGCCGCACCTCTTCGGACTGATGAAAAATATCAAACCCCGCCACCTTCGCCCCGCCATCGGTCGCGGGCAAATAGCACGTCAGCATCTTTAGCGTCGTACTCTTCCCCGCCCCGTTAGGCCCCAGAAACCCGACAATATCCCCTTTTTGGACTGTAAAGCTCACCCGATCCACAGCCAGAGTCTGGCCGTAAACCTTTGTCAGCTCGCTTACTTCTATTACGCTCGTTCCAGAACTCATTTTGGGCGGTCATTCATCCGGTTTTCAATGTTGCTTGTCAAGTTCCCCATGCGCAATACGCTATTTGGTTGCAGTTATCCGCCTGCCACCGCGCCGATGATAATGAAGGGTTCTGCACCGGTCGCGATCTTCTCCGGCAACGCCTTATCCGCTAGCTCATTCGACCAATCTTCCTGGCAGACGAAAAATCGCACCAGCGCTCTCCGCTGCTGAGTTACGTGATCGCGCAAGGTTCCTTTTAATGCCGGATATTTTTGTTCCAGCGCATCCAGAATGGTACGTTGTGTTACCGAGCTACTGACCTCCAGCGTCACTTCTCGCGGCGCCGAGGCCAGCACTTGCAGATGTTGTGGGAGAAACACACGGATCATGTTGCTATAGTCAAATCAGTTTTCCGATCATGCCGCTTTTTCCATAAGACATACGCGATCAGCAAACCAGAATAGATTACTGCCGCGATTCCTGAAATCACTATTCCCATCAGCCAACCCGGAGCTTGGTAATAAACCCGAATATGATGGCGGCCTTTTTCCAATGGAATAATCCGCAAAACATCGTCCGCGGGAAGAACCTCATAGGTTTTCTGCGACGGATTGCTTTCCATCGCTTGAGCTTTCCATCCCGGTGCATAAGCGTCAGTTATTAACAATAATGCCGGCGCATCCAAATCAGCGGAGATTTCCAGATCATTGATCGACTGATTCAAAAGCTGCACGTGTCCTGAGGTCCCGCGCGCCGTCGGCTGAATTGCTGGATCGGTTTCCAGAATGACCAAGTGGGTGAAATCGAAATCGCCTTTCAATAACTTCGCGCGAATCGCCGCTGCATCATTCATTTTTTCATACGAACCGATCAACTCCGCATGTGGCATTGGCGCGCTGATTTTCATCACATCCTGTTTCCACCCCAATACATATCCGCAGCGCAGCAAGCGAAAGATCGGTGATAGCTGCCGCATGATAAAATGGTATTGATCCGGGGCGGCAATTTGTTCTCCCTGCGATTCTGCCAGTAATCGCGTGTACTCACTGGGCTGTCCCGTGTCGTAACCCCAGATCGAGTTATACCCGGCTTCTTCGCCATAATTGTTGTATTCGCTAGCAAATGCCAGTCGCTCGTCCCGGGCGATCGAATTGCTGATCGCTCCGGTCCATTCGGGAGATAACGCGGTTGTCGCGGGTTCGGTTGGAGTGACCTCCGAACTAGCTGCACATAGCTCGATCACTGCCAGAGCCAACAGTAAATACGCTGGCATTATGGAATATCGCCGCAGGTAAACGAGCAATGCCATTCCAGCCAGCAGCGCCGCCGCGATGCACCATTGTCCGACCATCCATTTGGTTAAATCCACCGCCGATTGCGGATCGAAAAAATAGGCGCGGGTAAGAAAAAACTGTCCACTGGTCCGAACCAGTTCAATCAGCCGGGCGCCGAGATGCATCTGCGTTGTCACTATTGCTGCAGCGATACAGATTGTGGCCGCAATGCCAATCAGCCAGGCTATCCAACGAGAAATGTGACCGCTTCGCACCGCATCCCACCCATGACCAGCGAGCATTGCAATCAACAGCGTCCAGAGCAAGCCAAATTTTGATGTGCTGCGGAAAAGATTGAAGCCCGGAAGATGGTAATAAAGCAAGCGATAAATCGGCGTATAAGACCCCAGGCACAAAACCAGAATGACGGCCAGCACTATGCTCATTCGCCATCGCCTGGGCTTTGGCAGTTTCGCCAAGCCGATGCACGCCAGCGCCAGCGCCACGATGCCGGTGTAGATACTGCTTTCCCACAAATACCATCGCCCGAAATAGCGCAGGTTGACCATGTCTCCCATGGGGTACGGCACCAGCAGAGTCAATAAGTTTTCCGGCGGTAAAGACAGAGCGCTAGCAAATTCATACGACGCTCCGCCGGCGCGAACGGAAAGCCGCGTGGCAAAATAGGTCGGCAGCAATTGGATGGATGCCAGCAGGATTCCCAGCGCGCACATCGATGCAAACACCAGGTAAATTCGCATGCTTTTGCCGCTGCCCGGTGCGTGAAGCAAAACATACAAACCTGAAATCAACAGCGTGTAATAAACCAATTGTGCATGGCCGCCGAGACATTGCAGGCAAATCGCCAGTGAGCCAATCAGAATTCCAGAAAAGTATTGTTCACGTAGCAGCAAATCACAGGCAAGAAAAATCAGCGGAATCCAAGCGCTGCTGGAGAGGATGGTCATGTAGCCGACGATCAGGTGGTGATAGAGCGGGGCGGAGAATGCAAAGAGTGCACCAGCGAGCAAGCCCGCTCCGCGTGAAAGGCCGCGCTGGCGCGCCCAGGCATAGGTGCAGATGGCAGCAATGCCAAGATTGATCGCCATCTCCCACACAACAGCGCTGGTCGTGCGAAGGAAAAAATTGATCCAGCCAACGGGATACAACAGTGCCGATTGAATCTGCGCAAAAAAAGGAATGCCGCAAAAGACGCGCGGATTCCAGAATGGAAAATGCCCGGCTTTCCACTGCGCAAACCCGAAAGTTCGCCATGGAAGATAGACCAGAAACATATCCGTGTTAGGCCAGCACGGTAGAAGCGTTCCACCCGAGAAAAGTGAGCGGCGCAGCATCCAGGCGGCCAGCGTCATCAGCGCAGCGGCAGCGATCAGATCAAAAAATAAGCGGCGACGCATGGAAGTCGAATCAATCTAGTGCGCGGGCACTGAACGTGCCACCTTCGACCGCCATTTCAGGCCAAGCAGAATCACATACATCATGGCAGCGATTGCAGAAACTATGGCGCCAGCAGCAAAACCAGGGGCCGTGTAATACACATCGATATGATGATGCCCCGCGGATAGCGGAATAGCGCGCAGCACATCGTCAGCGCGGAGAATTTCGTAATGTGATTGATGCGGATTGGGTTCGATGGCTGTCGCCTGCCAGCCGGAGGCGAAAGCATCAGTGATGAGTAACAGCGCAGGCGCGGGAAGATCAGCAGAGATTTCCAGGTCGTTGATCGATTGATGCAGAAGCTGAGCCGTCCCAAATGTGCCGATCACCGTGGGCGCCGGCTGCGGATTTTTTTCCAGAATTACCAGATGGTGAAAATCAAAATCATTTGCTAATGATGCTGCGATTGCGTTTTGATCGGTCATCGTGACCGAAGCACCCATGAGCTGAAGATGTGCCATCGGCTGTGGTACCTGAATCACCGAATCATTGATGTTGAATCGGACCACGTAGCCGGCACGCAGCAGTGGATAAATCCGTGAGGGGCGCGCGAAATTCGGCGAAAACTCTTCACCGGCAAGAATATGTTGCCCCGTGGCGGCCGCGATCAATTGCGAATAGCGCAGCGGCTGAGCGGGGTCGTAACCCCAGAGCGAATCGATATCGAGCGTATTGGCATCGTTCCCGTAAATTGCGCTGTTGGTGAAAAGAATTCGCTGATCCGCCGCGCGGGCCTGATCAAAAGCAGTCAGCCAGTCGCCGCGGTGGATGCGTTCTACCGGATCAGCAGCGGTGGCATCCCAGGCCGCAAAATAGATTTCGCCAACCGCCAATACCAGTAACAAATACGGAGCAATCGGCACCAATCGCCGCAGATAAATCAGCACCCCAGCCGCGAGCAACACCGCGCCGCTCATGAAGCATTGGTAAGCCATCCAGGGCCCAAAGCGGATGATCGCATTGATCTGATAGAGCAGCCGCTGGTGATACGACTGGCACAAGCGGATCGCCTCGGCAATCACTTGGGCGGCCGGCCCGCTGGTCCTATTACCGCACAGAAAAATAACGCCCAGCCCCAGGAACAAAGCTGATACGACGATGACAATAATTCCCCGTCGTTGCATTCGGCGATTACGAACCAAATCAAATCCTTCTCCTGCTAGAACACTCAGCATGAGAACCAGCAGCGCCGAGAATTTAGACACCCCGCGAAAATCAGCAAAACCCGGGAGGAACCGGTAAAGCCACATATATACCGGCGTGCAGGCTCCGAGCATGAGAATAAACAGCATTGCCAGCAGCGCTACCGTTCGCCACAAGCGATGACGCTCCATGCAAGACAAAGCAATGAGCGCAAGCACCAGATTAATAATCCCCAGATACGCGGAAAGCTCCCAGTTATTCCACGGCCCCGCATATGGAGCATGCGTCGCATCACCCAGCAAATAGGGAGTTAGAAAAGTGAGCAGGCTTAAATGATCAAACGAAAAACTGCTGGCAAATTCATAAGCCATTGGCCCCGAGCGAATGGCTGCATGACTGACCAGGATCGAAGGAATGACCTGTATCGCAGCCAGGCTCGTTCCCAGCACGAACATAAATAAGACAGCAAAAATTTTCCGGAAAGGCGGGGGTGCCCATAGAATATTCACCAGCGTATAAATTCCTGCCGTCAGCATCGTGTAATAAACAAATTGTGGATGCCCTCCCAGCCATTGCAGGCACACCGCAATGCTGCCTGCGATAATTCCTGAAAGAAATCGCCCGGCCAATATGCGATCGAGCGCCAGAAACACCAGCGGCATCCACGCCAATGTTCCCAGCGTCGACATATGCCCCGCCATTACTCGCAAATAAATCGGCCCCGAAAATGCGAAGGCTGCCCCCGCCAATGTTGCCCCGTATCGGGAAATTTTGCGCTGGCGCGCCCAGGCGTAGGTTCCGATCGCAGCGATGGATAAATTGGCCGCGATCTCGATGGTCGTCGCGGTCATCGTGTTGCAGAAAAAATTAATCCATGCAACTGGATAAAAAAGGCACGATTGGATTTGCGCAAAAAAAGGAATGCCACAGAACACATGCGGATTCCACCAGGGGAAATGTCCTGCTTTCCATTGGCTGAACGCAAAGTTGCGCCACCCCAGAAATTCCAATGGCAAATCAGTGCGCGGAAATGCGGGGATAAGTTTTCCGCCGGAGAATAGCGATTGGCGCATTAAAAAAATGACCATCGCCACCAACACCATTGGCCCGACCACTGCTTGCATGCTGCGACAAAATGCGCGAAAAATTCCTGTCATACAGAAAAAAGATTGTAGTGAATAATCAACACCACGCGGATATAACATCGGCAAGAAAGCGCTTTACAGGGAGCGAAATATGAGTGCAGTTCGTCTGTTGGTTGGCACGCGCAAGGGCGGGTTTATTTTGAATTCCGATGCTGCCCGAAAGAAATGGACCGTTGATGGCCCTCATTTCGCGGGCTGGGAAATTTATCACATGAAAGGCTCGCCCGTTGACCCCAACCGCATTTACGTCTCGCAATCCAATGGATGGTTTGGCCAGATCATTCAGCGCTCGGACGACGGTGGTAAAACCTGGAGCACCCCCGGCGGTGATCCCGCGAAATCGCCTCAGGGCTTTCCCATGGGCCAAAGTAATAAATTTGTTTACGACACCTCCCCGCAAACTGGCCGCCCGCTAACTACGCATCAATGGTACGACGGCACGCAACATCCATGGGAATTCAAACGCGTCTGGCATCTCGAGCCTTCGCTTACCGATCCCGAAATGTGCTACGCCGGCATCGAAGATGCTGCGATGTTTCTCACCAAAGATGGCGCTCATACCTGGAATGAGCTCCCCGCCCTGCGCGATGCCCACGGCTCCGAATGGTCCCCCGGCGCCGGCGGCTTGGGCTTGCACACCATTGTCATTGATCCGACGAATCCCCAGCGAATCTATATCGCCATCTCGGCGGCTGGCGCATTCCGTACCGATGACGGCGGCCAAAGCTGGAAACCCATCAACAAGGGCCTGCACTCCCAGCACATCCCCGATCCCAACGCACCCATAGGCCACTGCGTGCACCGCCTGGCTCTGCATCGCTCGCGGCCTGATGTGGTCTTCATGCAAAAGCACTGGGACGTCATGCGCACCGACAATGCAGGCGAATCCTGGTACGAAATCAGCGGCGATCTTCCTACCGATTTCGGTTTCGTTATCGACGTGCACGCTCACGAGCCCAATACCGTCTTCGTCGTCCCCATCAAAAGCGATGGCGAGCACTATCCCCCCGAAGGCAAGCTGCGCGTCTATCGCAGCCGCAGCGGTGGCAATGAATGGGAACCCATGACCAAAGGTCTGCCCCAGGAAAATTGCTACGTAAACATCCTGCGCGATGCTATGAGCGTCGATTCGCTGGATGATTGCGGCGTCTATTTCGGCACCACCGGCGGCCAAGTCTACGCCTCCACCGACGGCGGCGAATCCTGGACCGCCATCGTGCGCGACCTGCCTGCTGTGCTGTCTGTCGAAGCACAAACCCTGTAGCGATTACCCGAACAGTTGTTAGTTGTTAATGGATAGTTGTTGGTTGTATTGGTTTTCAACAACGAACCACTAACACCTATCAACTAACAATTACTCGACGCGCCATAAGTAGCGTGCGCTTGTTTCGGCTCTTACACTCCGCCTTGAAATTCATGTTTCGCCGCCGTGTTTTATCCACTCTTCTCCCGCCCGCCATTCTCGTGGCACTCATTATTCTGATCCTGCATCGCGCTCTTTTCTCGGGTGGTCAATTCGTACCTTCCTGGCCCGATACTGATCTGTTTCTCGTCTATCTCCCTTGGCGTTATTTTGGCTTTTCTCAGTGGAAGCTGGGCCATTTCCCGTTCTGGAATCCGCATGTCTTTTGTGGCATCCCGTTTTTCGCTCAGATCCAATCCACGCTCTTCTATCCCATCGCGTGGGTGCATTTTTTATTGAATGTCGCCAGCGCTGCCACCTGGGAAATGGCCCTGAATCTTTCCGCCGGCGCGATTTGCATGTACGCCTGGGCGCGCCAGCGCGGCATCGGCCGCTGGGGGGCAATCCTTTCCGGAGCGGTCTTCGCTTTTTCCGGGCCGTTCTACGCGCACGTTATCGTCGGTTACTTAACCGTGCTTGCCTCACTGGCATGGATGCCGCTCGTTTTTCTGGCAGTGGATCGCCTGTTAATTCAATCCAATAAAGCCGCGGATAATACCCGCGCTCTTCCCGCCGATCCCATCGGCGGCTTAGTTCCTTCATCGTTCATCGTTCATCGTTCATCGTTCTCTTCGGGCATCCTCATAGGCTCCATCGCTCTTTGCCTCCAATGCCTCGGCGGACATATCCAATTGGTCTATTACACCTTGATAATCGCCGCCCTGTACCTGCTTCTCCACTCCACCGGTAAGCCACACATTCTTCGTCTTTACGCCGCATTTGCAGCCATGTGCTGCCTCGGAGTCGCGTTGGCCGCCTTTCAATTACTCCCCAGCTATTTCGCAACACAACTCTCCGTCCGCGCCGGCGGAACTTCCTACGCATTCGCCAGCCAATTCTCCCTCCCGCCTGAAAACCTTCTATCCATTTTGATCCCCTATCCATTTGGCGATATCGCGAATGCTCCCTATATGGGCCGCTGGCATTTGTGGGAAATGACCCTCTACGCCGGCGTTGTCAGCCTCGTGCTCGCCTGCGTCGGCCTGGCGACACTCGAGCGATCGCGCCGTTGGCGCATCATTCTCCTGCTGGCAGTGATTCTCTTATTAACTCTCGGCTCCTACACGCCAGTGTTCTGGGCGCTCTATCACTACCTTCCCGGATTCAATCTCTTCCGCGGCGCTTCGAAATTTGCTGCGCTCTGGACCCTGATGCTAGCCATCCTTGCCGGGCACGGTTGGCAGCGCATCCAGCGCGCCCCACTTCCTCGCCGCACGATAACGATCATCGTTATCGCATGCGCGCTTTGCGCGTTCGCCGGAATTATTATCGCAGAGAGTAATCCTCGCACCGGCCCCGTGAGCCGCCTGCTCAGCATGGTTTATCACAGCGACCAGTATTACATCGACAGCAACTATTTCCTCGATCCCTCCATGATTTCAAAAATGACGACATGGATGGCCCGGCAATGGCTCATCACCGCGGCTCTACTAGCGTCAACCAGTCTGCTCCTGTTTTTGCGGCGATTCTGGACGATGCCCGCCTATTTGCTTCTGGCCTTGGCGATTTTCGATGTCTACACAATGGCCGCCGAGATCACTCCTTTGCAGCCGTCGCAAATTTCTTTACCCAATTCCTGGGCCCCCGCAGCCACGAATGCCACCGAACATGATCAGCGCATTTTAGTCACCAATTCCTCGTACGATAACCTCGGCGAATTGCTCGGATATAACGCCATCTGGGGCTATGACACCGGCCAACCCACGCGCTACACCAATCTCATCGCCGCCTCGCAGGATCAGCATCCACTTGCCGCCGACGCATACCGATTCCTCCTTCTTCATGATTCAAAACTTTTCCGTCTGCTCCGCTGCAGATACATCATGGATTGGGTGCAAGCCCCGCCCCTGATGGAACTGCACGATCCTCTCCCGCACCTGCTTCTGATCGGAGCCTACGAAAAAACTTCCCGCACATCGGTCTCACAACGATTGCTCAATCCCGATTTCGATTTCACCCGTTCCGCCATTTTGGAATCCGATCCCGCCATCTGCCCAACTCCCGCCGGCGCAACTGGCTCCGTAAAATTATTGCGTCAATCGATTAACGACCTGGAAATCCAGGCCGATCTCCCTTCATCGGCTCTCTTGCTCATCACCGACGCCTACGCCCCCGGCTGGGATGTGCAACCTATCGAAAGCAACCCTGAGCAAGAAAATTACCAGGTCCTCCGCGCCGATGACGTGCTCCGCGCCATCCCACTCGCAGCCGGGCATCATCATTTTGATTTGTATTATTTTCCTCCCGGATTGAAGGCCGGCGCGATCATCTCCATCGCGGGATGGATTACCTGGGCTACCATAGCAGCATGGACGTTCGTTATTGGAATGCGCCGCCGCCCCGTCTTACACTTACCAACTTAGAGCGTTTTCGCTCCGATGCAGCGTCCTCAAAGACGAATAGCCGTGATGCAACGCATCACGGTTGAACCGGGACGAAGTTTCGTCCCGGCTATTGACTCGATATTCAAGTAAAAAAATGCTCTAATTCCATGCCCGCTTCTCAATCGGCAACCCGTCGTACGCTCCGAACCTTCGCAGGCCCGGCCGCGCTTCTGGCGTTGATCATCTGCATGCTGCACCAGTCCCTCTTTTCCGGCGGCACGCTCATGCCCGCGGGATTGGACAATGATCTGACCACGCAGTTCCTGGGATGGAGATATTTTGGCTTTTCGCAGTGGCGCGACGGCCACTTTCCGTTCTGGAACCCCCACGTCTTTTGCGGCATCCCGTTTTTCGCTCAGTCGCAATCCGCGATGCTCTATCCCGTCAACTGGATTCATCTTTTCATCAGCACGATCACAGCTGCCAATATCGAAATTGCCTGCAATGTTTTCATCGCAGGTCTGGGCGCATTCTGCTGGGCGCGCCGCCGTGGTGTTTCTCTCTGCGGTGCCACGCTGGCGGGAATTGCTTTCGCATTCTCCGCACCGTTCTACCTGCGCGTGCTCGCCGGCCATCTCGCGCCGCTCGCCAGCATTGCCTGGTTGCCAATAGGTTTCCTCGCCATCGATAGCATCCTGGCCCTGCAATATTTCCCCGGAATTCTCATTGGCTCGCTTGCCATCTGTCTGCAATGGCTCGGCGGATCGCCCCAGTATGTCTATTACGGAATGATCGTCGGCGGCTTGTATGCATTGCTCCAATCCATCGGCAAAAATCATTTCTGGAAAATCTGCCTGGCCACCGCGGCGATGTACGCGCTGGGAATCATGCTCGCATCAGCTCAATTGCTCCCCTCCATCGCCGCCAGCCGCGAATCCATCCGTACCACCGGCCTTTCCGAAAATTACATCGGCACGTTCTCCCTCCCTCCCGAAAACCTTGCATCGTTGATTATTCCCTATCCCTTGGGCGATCTTTCTCACTCCGGCTATGTCGGCCGATGGTATCTCTGGGAAACTTCTGCCTATCTCGGTCTGATCAATCTGGCGCTGGCCTGTATCGCGCTGGCGTATATGCGCCCGCGCTGGCGCATGGTTCTCTTACTCGTCACCATTATTGTTCTATCGCTCGGCTACTACACGCCCGTGCACTGGTGGCTCTATCGCTTTCTTCCCGGCTTTTCCCTATTCCGTGGCTCATGCAAATTCGCCAGCCTGCTCGTTCTATTTCTCGCCATCCTTGCCGGCGAAGGATTTGATCGCATTCGCCAAAACCCTGGTGCCAAAATCGCATGTGCTCTCGCCTTTGCTGCAATCATCTGCATTGCCCTGGCAGCGACATTTCACTGGTTTGATTCGCCCCATGGTCCCGCGAGCAGATTGCTCACCATGATTTACCGCAGCGGCTCCTGGTACGACATTCACCCTTTTCTTCAGCCGCATCTCGTTCGCAATACTTCCCAGCGCATCGGCCTGCAGTGGCTCATCGCCGGCGGATTGCTGGCGGCGATGGCAGCCTTAATTTATCTGCGCCGCTGGTTTACCTGGTCGCTCTATTTGCTCTTGGTGCTGGCCGCCCTCGATGTCTATGTCGCCGCTTGGGATACCAGCGCTGTGAACAAGGCGCAACTTCCCTATCCAGCGCAATGGACCGATGCCATCGAAGCCGCCAGCGCCGCCGATCAGCGTGTGCTCTATGCCGATAGCGGTATTTACAGCAATTCCGGCAACATCATCGGAGGCGATTCCCTCTGGGGTTATGACCCCGCCCAACCTGCCCGCTACACCCTGCTCATCGCCGCTTCGCAGCATGAATATCCCACGGGTGAAGATCAGTATTATCCAAAATTCCAGGAGCTTTCGCGCATTCTCCAGTTGCTCCGCTGCCGTTTCGTTTTGCGCTGGCAAGCAAAGGCTCCCATCACGCCCATCCCCAATCCCATGCCGTGTCTGCAATTGCTCGGTGATTACGCGCGCATGGATAACCCCCGCCGCATCGTCGCCAATCTCGCCAACGATTTTGATTTTCGCACCTCCGCGATTCTCGAAAGCCCGCCCGATCCCGAGCCACAAACCGCCGGCGCCACCGGCCAGGTACACCTCCTCCATCAATCCATCAACGACATGGAGATCGAAGCCAATCTCCCCGCGCCCGCATTGCTGTTAATCACCGACGCCTATTCCGCCGGCTGGCGCGTTCGCCCCATTCAATCCAATCCCAACCAGTCCGACTATCAGGTTCTCCCCGCCGACGAAGCGTTGCGCGCCATCCCCCTCGCTGCCGGCTATCACCATTTCGATCTCTATTACTTTCCTCCCGGCTTTACCGCGGGATTGGTAATAACCATTACCGGCGGCCTGCTCTGGCTGGGCGGTTTGATAGTCATCCTCAAGCCAAAGCGCAAATAACGCCATTTTTCCTCATTCCGACGACCTCCTTGTTCCGATAACTCATACAAGGCAATGCTGTATAGGTGTTCGCCGGACACCATTGCCGATGATTATTATCAGGGAGCAAAGGAAAGAATGACGCGCGATATTGCTGACATGGTACAGCGGCTTCAATTAGTCAAACGGGCGCGTGGCCTCTTTCTGGGGCGATGGGCAGCCGAGTGCATCTTTGATCAGCAACGGCCGCTTAAACGACTGGAGTGCGACCTTCTTCGCCTCAATCCGCGCGCGCCGTTTGGTAAAAAAAGTTGAGAGGCCGCGGGATTTCTCAAGGGGCAGCGCGGCGTCTCTTTTTGCATTGATTTGTCATGGCCCAGATCTCTTCCAGCATCGGGTTAGTGTCCGGCATCAATTACGGACAGCTCATCAGCGAAATGATGTCGCTGGACTCGCAGCCTATTCAGGTGCTGCAATCGCGCATCAGTTCCATCAACGCACAGCAGGCAGCGTATGGGGATTTGCAGACGCGCCTGACAAGTTTGCAAAGCACGGTGCAGCTGCTGGCGAAGCCCTCAACGATTACCAATCCGACAGCTAATTCATCCAATTCGTCTGTTCTGACTGCAACGGCGTCCTCATCGGCGAGCCCGGGCACGTATCAGTTCCAGGTTTCGCGATTGGTATCCACGCAACAGATGATCAGCAATGGTTTTACCAGCGCCAGCACGGGGTCGGTTGGGTCGGGAACGCAGACGCTATCGGCGGGGACAGGGTCGCTGGTGCCAACCACGGCGCTTTACCAGCTTAATGGAGCAAGCGGCATTGGGGCCGGGTCATTTGAGATTACCGATTCGTCGGGGGGCACGGCGACGATTAACACAAGCGGCATGGCGTCAGTGAGCCAATTGCTCAGTGCCATCAGCACGGCGACGGGAATCTCGGTGCAGGCCTCGCTCTCGGCCAATGGGATTGTGCTGAAGGATACTTCCGGCGGCACCGGGACGCTGTCGGTTCAGGATACGGGGGGCGGAACGACGGCGCAATTGCTGGGACTCACTTCAACTGGCGGGGCGACGGAAGCGAGCAATGTTATTACCGGTGGAGATATCAATAAGCTAGGGGTGAATACCACGATTCAATCGCTTAACGGCGGGATTGGCGTGCAGACAACCAATGGAAATGATTTTCAGATTACCACCTCGGAGGGAACAACTTTCGCAGTAAATCTGACCACGATGAATTCGGTGCAGAATGTGCTGGATGCGATTAATAATGCCACCGGCAACAGTGGGGCGGTGACTGCGAGCGTAAGCGGCTCATCGTTGCAGCTGACCGACAAGACGGGCGGAACCATTACGGTTACCGCGCTGAATAATTCAAAAGCCGCTCAGGGACTGGGATTGCTTAATGGGACGCAATCCGGTGCATCATTGACGGGCAGCTCGGTGCTATCGCCGCTGAATAGCGTAAATATTGCACAATTGAACGGAGGCAATGGGCTGACGCTGGGGCAATTCACCGTTACCAACAATGCCGGTACGCACACAATTGATCTGAGCGGAATGACGGGGCAAAACAGTGTGCAGGATATTATTAATACAATTAACGGTGCGGGCGCGGGAATCACGGCGTCGCTGAATACGGCGAATAATGGGATCGAGATTTCCAATACCGCCGGTGGAAGCCTGACAATTGCCGATGCGGACAGCACGGATACCGCCAGCAAGGTGCTGGGGATTTCCACGAGCAGTTCAACGGCGACGACGGTGCAGGGGAGCAACCTGGGGCTCGCGACCGTGTCGGCGGGAAGTATTTCGATTGAGCAGGGCGGGGCGGAATTAAATGATTCGAATGATTTGACGGAGCTGAATGGCGGCAAGGGGGTTTCGCTGGGGAAGATTCGCATCACCGATGCAGCGGGGCAATCGGATATTGTCGATCTTTCCAGTGCGGTGACCGTCGATGATGTGGCGCAAGCGATCAATAGCGCGCTGGATGTGAACGTAACGGCGACGGTGACGGATAAAGGCTTGGTGATTACGGATAATTCCACCGGGACCGGAGCGCTTGCGGTGAGCAATGTCGGTGGGGATACGACAGCGACTTCCCTGGGGATCAATGGCTCGGGAACCAATGGCACGCTGACGGGCAACTCGATTTATTATCTGGGGGCGTCGACTTCGCTTTCGCAATTGAACGATGGGCGCGGCGTGCGAACCTCGGGCAGCACGGGTGGAAATGATTTTACAATTACCACCTCAGACGGGTCGGCAATCAGTGTCGATTTAAGTAGCGCTAAGACGGTGGGAGATGTGATCAATGACATCAACACAGCGGGGGGCGGGAAACTTACCGCGTCGATCAATGCTTCGACCAACTCGCTGCAGCTCGTGGATAATACGACCGGCTCGGGGGCCCTGAGCGTTTCGGATACGCTGGCCGCGCAGGATCTTGGATTGGCGACGGCGGCGAACGGGAATACGCTCAGCGGCGATGCGGTGATGGGAGGGATGGATACGGTGATGCTCTCTTCGCTGAATGGCGGGGCCGGGTTTTCGCCGGGGACGATCAATTTCACCAACAGCAAAGGGCAGTCGGCGGCGCTGAATTTTGCGAATGCGACGAGCATTCAGGATGTGATGTATGACATCAATAATGCGACCGATTCCACCGGAAAATCGCTTGGATTGACGGCGTCGCTCAATTCATCGGGGCAACTGCAGATTGTCGATGGTTCAGGCGGGTCGGGGAACTTGACGATCGCGGATGCAACCAGCAGCACGCTGGGAACTCAACTCGGAATTGATGGTACGTATAGCGGAACGGCAACGGGGACAGTGGATAATCCGACCGTCTCGCCGGGGGTCGTGCAATTCACCAATCGCAATGGGCAGACCGGATCGATCAATTTCGCCGGGGCGACGACCGTGCAGGACATGCTCAATGACATTAACAATGCGACTGATTCCGGCGGGCATTCGCTATTTTTGTCGGCGACACTCAATGCGGGGGCGACCGGGATAGAGATCACGGATAATTCCGGTGGTGCGGGGAATCTGACGATCAGCGACGTCTCGGGCACGCTGGCGAGCCAGGCGGGAATTTCCGGGACATACGATACGTCGGTCGCTGAGGTCAGCGGGACGAATCTCAATCGGCAATTCGTGAATCAGAACACGCAGCTTTCGAATTATAATTTCGGGCAAGGCGTGAACCTGGGGACCATCCGCGTTACCAATTCGCTGGGCGATTCAGAAACGGTGAACCTGGCAGCGGCGGGAGCACAAACCATCGGCGACGTGATCAATGCGATTAATTCCGCGACGGATGCAAATCATAAATCGATTGGCGTGGTGGCTTCGCTGAATGCAGCAGGGAACGGGATCGAGCTGACGGATAGCGCAGGCGGTGCGTCGGCGATGACGGTGAGCGATGTGTCCGGAACCAGCGCAGCGGATTTACAGATCGCGGGGACTGCAGTTGGAAATACCATCAACGGGGCCTTGGAAAAAACGATTTCGGTTTCGCCCACGGATACGCTCAATACGATCGCGTCGAAGATCAATTCACTGGGATTTGGAGTCAGCGCCAGCGTGATCAACGATGGTTCATCGACGGACCCGTATCGCCTGTCGCTAACGGCGAGCAACGCGGGATATGAAGGCAGATTCATATTCGATGCGGGGACGACACAATTGGGATCGACGCAATTGACGGCGGCGCAGGATGCAGCGGTGTTCGTAGGATCGGGGACGAGCACGACGCAGCCCCTGCTGGTGACGAGCAAGACCAATCAGGTGACGGGGATTATTCCCGGATTGACGGTGAACCTGGTGGGCGCGTCGAGTTCGCCGGTGACGGTGAATATCACGACGGATGATACGCAGGCGGTGAGCCAGATTAATACGATGGTGACGACCTTCAACGGGCTGGTGGATCAGATCGCCAGTTATTCTTCGTTCAACACGAGCACCAATGAGGGCGGCGTGTTGCTGGGAGATTACAACACGCAGGATATCCAGACAGTTCTCTACGATGCGTTCAATACATCAGTGCCCAGCACGCAGCAGTATCATTCGCTGGCGGATATCGGATTCTCGTTTAATGACACTGGCGAATTGCAATTCGATCAGTCCACTTTCGACCAGGCGTATGCGACCAATCCCAGCGATGTGGAAAAACTCCTGACCGCGACGAATACCACGACCTCTTCGACGGGCACGCAGACGATTACGCCGGTGGGCATCATGTCCCAGCTGAGCACGCAGCTGAATAATCTGCTGGATCCCACGGATGGCTTGCTGGTGCAGGAAACCTCTACCCTGAATTCGCGCACGCAGGGGTTTGAGGATCAGATCACGCAATTGAATCAGCAACTGGCGAATAAGCAGAACTTGCTGGAACAGCAATTTGCGAATCTGGAGACCACGCTGGCTTCGCTGCAATCGCAATCGTCGACGATCTCGACCTTTGCGGGGACGGCGAGCACGTCTAGTAAGAGCTCGTAGTAATAGCACGGCGCGATGAATCGAATTTCGGATTTGTAATAGCAAAGAATTTCCCGCCAATATTTAGCGGCGGTGCGTAGCACCGCGTTGAACAGCGCAACCCCGCGCGGTCCTGCCGACGCGCCGCTAAATATCGCGCCATGTGAATGATGGGGAATCGAATATTCAATTCATGTAGAGGAAATGAAGTGACAAAGGTCTGGGGGGATGGGAGAATGGCGCTATGCCGTGCATGATGGGATGTCTGGCGCTTTTCTTTCCTCGGGTGGTGATTGTGCTGGTTTGGGTATTCAGCCATTACTTTGATGTTTACCAGACAAAGTTGTGGCCATTGCTGGGGTTTTTGTTTATGCCGGTGACGATGCTGGCTTATGCGCTGGCGATCAACGCCAACGGGCGGTTGGATGGAATGTATCTGGTTATCTTCATTATCGCGGTATTGATTGATTTGGGTTTGATTGGCGGGGGAGCGCATTCCACGCGGCGGGGCAGGCGTTCCGTGAGGTAAAACCAGCTTGGGAAGGGTGCTCGCGCGGCGCTATCATCCAAGGCATGAGAAAGTTTTGGATCATTGCAGCGATGCTGGGGATTGCGGGAGCGACCTGCTGGGCCGAGGTGCACACGCAGCCTTCGGTATTTTCGATCAATTCGGACAATGTGATTGAGATTGATGGGAAGAAGGTGTTTCCGATCGGATTTACCCTGGGGCCGGCTCCGGGAGCGAAAGCGCCGGATGGGCGCGAGGGGCTCGCGGTGATTGCAGATGCGGGGGGGTTGCTGATTCGGACCGGGCCGCATGGGGATAATAATCATTGGGATGAAGCGACGATTGAAGCAGAGAAGAAGTGGGAAGAGGCAGCAGCCCGGAATGGGATGTACTGCATGCCGTGGCTGCATGAGTTGGCGGAGATCAGAGATGGGGAGTCGGCCAAGGCAGCGAAGCTCAAACGCATTTTGGACCTGTTTCGGAATAATCCAGGACTTGGATATTGGAAGGGGGCCGATGAGCCGGAATGGGGAAAGCTGCCGGTCGCGGCGCTGAAAACGGCCTATGACATCATCAAGCAGCAGGATCCGAATCATCCAGTGTGGATCGTGCAAGCGCCACGCGGGACGGTGGAAACGTTGCGGCCTTATGTCGACACTTATGACATCGGTGGGATGGATGTGTATCCGGTGAGCGTGCCAGCGGGGGTGCACAGCCGGGGGACCAATAAAGAGATTTCCATGGTGGGGGATTTCACGAAGATGATGATGGAGACGCAGCAGGGAGAAAAGCCGGTGACGATGACGCTGCAAATCGCCTGGTCGGGCGTGACCAAGCCGGGAAAGAAATTGGTATTCCCCACGCCGACTCAGGAACGGTTCATGGCATATGAGGCGATCATTGATGGGGCGCGGGGCCTGACATTTTTTGGAGGGCAGCTACCGACAACGCTCAATACGCGCGATCGGGCGCTGGGGTGGAATTGGACGTTTTGGGAACACGTGCTCGAACCGGTGATGAAAGAGATCGGGCACGGCTCGCCGCTGGAGGAAGCGCTGACAGCTCCCGATGCCAAGCTGCCAATACGGTGTGACGGGCCGGGAATGGAATTCCTGGCGCGAGAAACACCCGGTGCTTTATATATTCTGGCATGCAAACGACAGGGGAATGCGATTGAAGCGAGATTCAGCGGATTGCCCGCGAATATATCGCATGGCAAGGTGATGTACGAGGCGGAGCGAATAGTTTCAGTCGATCATGGCACATTTACAGATAGTTTCGGACCGTTCGCGGTGCATGTGTATCGGTTTGCGCGGTAAACATTTTCTGAATATGGGCTTAGATTGATTTTTAGGTGGAAATAAATACGACAAATAGCGAAGATTTTTATTGCAAATTTGCCTGAAATGGTTTACGGTTGGAGTAGTTAATATAAGGTTGAGGAGTTTTAGAAGGGCTTGGCACTTTTTGCCCCGTTGGGGCGGGAGAAACCGATGAACAAAGAGCGGTCACGTTATGTATTCGGCGCTGCGCTGGCTGGCGTAGCACTTGGCGGCGTTCCTGGCTTGGTGGGTCGCGCTCATGCAGCGCTGACCACGGCTGCACAATTTACCTTTGACACCAGTGGCACGGCATTCAGCACCTCGGTAACGCAGGGTGCTGTGGCTTATGGGCCGATTATTGCCGAAGTTGGCTCAGGATCAGCTTACGGATCGCACGCGGCAACCAATGCCGTTTATAGCTCTCCGGCTGGTAATGGGAGTGCCCACTCGTTCTCCAGCAATGTATGGGCGCCCGGCGATTATTATGAATTCGCGGTTCCCACGACTGGATTGGAGAATATTCTGGTGTCTTACGATCAGATCTCCAGTAGCACGGGTCCTAAAGTATTCAGTCTTTATTACAGCGTGGATGGGACTAATTTTTCATCCTTCAGTTCCTATTCCATTACCATTACGGAAGCTGAAACCAACAGCACCGGCGGTACTGGAACAGAGTCGGCTTGGTCGGCAAATTCCAAGGGTGCGTACAATTGGAGTTTCGATCTCTCTGGCTTGACGGGTTTGAACAATGACGCCAATGCACTTTTCGAGGTTGTGGATACTGACGTGACAGGAACGTCCACCGGTACGGATCGCGTTGATAACGTGGTCGTTGCGGGTTCGCCCGTCCCGGAACCGGCTTCGATGACGCTGCTGACTGCGGCTGCCGCGGCAGCGGCGATGCGTCGGCGCCGCGCTTGAATGCGACTTTGACTTTGAATTACACTGCGGGACTAATCGTTTGATTGGTCCCGCTTTTTTTGTTGGTGGATTTTGGCATGTCAAGCATCTCGATTGAAAAGGCGATTGAAATTGCACTGGAGCAGCACCGCATTGGAAATTATGCGCGCGCGGAAAAGCTTTATCTGGAGATCCTGCGCCAGGATCCCGGAAATGTAGATGCGATTCATTTGCTGGGGGTACTGGCGACGCAGGGGAAAAAGCCAGAAGTTGCGGTGCAATTGATCAGCGCCGCCATTCGCAAAAAGCCGGATGTGGCGATCTATCATTACAACCTCGCCGAAGCGCTTAACGCGATGGGCAAAAAAGAAGAGGCAGTTGCGGAATATCAACGGGCGGTGGAACTGGAGCCGAATTATTTTGAGGCATTTAATAATCTGGCCAATGCGCTGAATGAATTGCGGCGCTATGAGGAAGCAGAAACTGCGGGGCGGCGAGCCATTGAACTCATGCCGGAGGAAGCGGCGCCGTGGAATAATCTAGGTAATACGCTGCGCGGGCTAAGGCGCGGCGAAGAGGCGCTGGATGCATATCGAACCGCGATTGAGACACGGCCTGAATTTGCTGAGGCCATCAATAACCTCGCGATGTGCTTGTGCTGGCTGAATCGGCTGGAAGAAGGTGTGGAGAAATTTCAGGAAGCGATTCGGCTTCATCCGGCGAACGCCGATCTTCACAATAACCTCGGGACGGCGCTCACTCACCTGGGACGATTTGAAGAAGCGGGGGCAAGTTTTCAGATAGCGATTGATATTAAGCCGGATCATGCTGAGGCAAACAATAATCTAGGCTCGACATTGCGGAACCTTAACCGCTCGGCGGAGGCAATTGGTTTTTTCGAAAAAGCAATTGAATTGCGCAAGGATTTTGCAGAGGCTCACAGCAATATGGCATCGGCGCTGGGCGATGTGGGACGTCACGAAGAAGCGCTCGCGGCAGCGGATGCGGCGCTGGCGATCAAGCCTCGCTCGACCAAGGATCATTATCAGCGGGCAAACATTTTGCGCGAGCTGCGAAGGATCGATGAAGGAATTGATTCGGTGCGCGAAGCGCTGCGGCTTGATCCGGATAACGTGGCATCGCTGATGGCGCTGGGCTACGCGCTGCTGGAGCGTGGCGATCTGGACGAAGCAATGGTCTCACTGCGTCGCTCCATCGAGCTTAAGCCGGATGCGCAAACGCACAGCAATGTGCTGATGACGGTCAATTACCATCCAGGATATTCGCTGGCGGATTTGCTCGAGGCGCATAAGAGCTGGGCGGAACTGCATGAGAAGCCGCATCGCGCTAAGTGGCGGCCTCACGAAAATGATCGCGATCCGAATCGGCGTTTACGAGTAGGGTATGTCTCGCCGGATTTCCGAGGGCATTCGGTGAGTTATTTTCTCGAGCCGATTCTGGAGAATCATGATCGAGACCAGATCGAGGTTTTTGGATACGCACATATAAGCTCGCCAGATATGCATACCTGGAGGATGCGGGCGAAGATCGATCAATGGCGGGAGATTTCAGCAAGAAAGCCGGATGAAATCGCCGAACAGGTTCGACAGGACAAAATCGATATCCTGGTGGAATTAGCGGGGCATACCGGAAACAACGCGCTGCCGACTTTTGCGCGCAAGCCAGCACCGGTGCAGATCAACATGATCGGGTTTCCTTCGACCACGGGATTAACAGCGATTGATTATCGGGTGACGGATTCGTTGTGCGATCCAGCGGGGATGACGGATGAGTTCAATACGGAAAAACTGCTGCGGATTGATCCAGTGTTCTGGTGCTATCAGCCGCCGCACAACGTGCCGGAGGTCGGGGATTTGCCTGCCAAAACGGATGGGGTGGTGACATTTACCTCGGTGAATAATTTTACGAAGGTGACGCCGGAGGTGCAGAAATTGTGGGCGAGGATTTTGGCAGCAGTGCCGAATAGCCGGCTGATTTTGCAGACGTCCGCCCTGAGCAGTGAAAGCACGCAGAATAAAGTGAGGAAGCTTTTTGCGGACAACGGGGTATCAGCGGATCGGCTGGAGTTCAGGCCCTGGTCGGATTTTGGGAAGTATGTGCAGCTCCTCGAGCGGTCGGATATGACGCTGGATCCGTTTCCGTTTAATGGCGGAACGACAACATGCCATAGTTTGTGGATGGGGGCGCCGGTGGTCACGCTGGCGGGGGATCGGCATGCGTCGCGGATGGGGCTCTCCATGATGAATTGCGTCGGGCTATCGGAGTTTGTGGCCAAGACCGCGGATGAATACGTCGAGATTGCCTCGTTTATGTCGCGCAATTTGCCGCGCCTAACGGAGATTCGCGCAGGCATGCGCGATCGCTTGAAAGCGTCGCCGCTGCTGGATGGGGCTGGATATACCCGCAAGCTCGAGACGGCTTATCGCCAGGTCTGGCAGCAGTGGTGCCAATCAGGAACCTAGACCCGCGCCATTTTTCGGCGTTGTTATGATGCTTCCGTGGTCGCTTCAAGCGACCAAGTTGCTAGAGCGGTTTGCAAATCACTGCACACATCTCCTGTTAACCGGCTCGCTTGCGGGCCGTGTTCACAATGTGTGCACCAACTTGCAAACCGCTCTAATGATACGGATTCCATTTTTTTATTGCGCTTCTACTCCCAAAGCCCACGGCCCGGCCGTGGGCTTTGTGCTCCAAGCAAAGCGCATTTGAAAAATAGAAACGCTATGAATAGTGCTCCGCTCTACGTCAACGTGTGGCCCGATTCAGACCCTGCGTCGACGCAGGGAAAGAGCACTTACCAGGCCTACTAAAGCCAGGCTCGTCGGCTCCGGTACCGCGCTGACTGTGTCGATAAGCGATTCGGTGCCATCGGTATTGGTGATGATCGACAATGCCGAGTTGTCGAACGCATCGCCATCCATCATGAGTGTGGGAATTCCACTGATGACGGGGGCAGTAATCAATGTATAGACATCGCCCGGGGACGGGACAAAGCCGCCCACGGGATCGATATCGACGAGCGTCGACGTTGATAGCTGGGCGCTGCCATCATAGGAAACACCGCCGACGACGGCCGGCGTGAGATCGATCAGGCTCGTCCCCGCCGAGCTGCCGATGTCGAATGCCAGAGTGGAGTTGGCAGTGCTGGCGTCCATGTGGTTGGCAGTGATGGTCGCCGCGGCATTGCCATCGACCTCGAAGCGGCCGGCGTTATTACTCGCAGCCACCGGAGCAGCCGTAAAGACGCCAGCGCCCATCGCAGCGCCAACAGAGATATCGCCCGCGACCGTGAGCGAACCGCCTGAGATGGTGTAGGTTCCGGTGGTATTGCTTTGATTAGCGATATACATGCCGTTGGAAAGGCTGACGACTGCGGTGCCAGACTGGGTGAAGGTCCCTTGTGCGCCTGTGGTGCCGGTCTGGCCGGAAGCGGCAGTCGTATTTTGCTGGCCCAGATAAAATGCGTCTCGACCAATCGAATTGCCATCGCCATTGGTACCGGTTTCGGTGAGCGTTCCGCCGCTCATGGTGTAGGTGCCAAGCCCTTTGGAACCGATGATGATCGCGCCGCCGACGGTAATCCCGCCGCCGGTTTGAGTGGTGTATCCGCGGGCGATATCTGAAGTCTTACCATCGGTGTTAAGCGTTGCGCCATAGCCGTTGATCATATCGTTGGCCACCGAGACAGTTCCGTCAGTCATGACGAAATTGGCGGTCGGGCCTTGTACCGTGTTTGATGAGGAGCTGTCTCCGATAAAGAGGCTATCGATCGCGCTTCCCGGATTCTCTGTCGTCTGTGCGACGTTGCCGCCGAGGGTGAGCGAACCGCCGTTAATGGTGAGCGTTCCCGAGGCGCCCGGGGAATTGCCCATAATACAATTGCCATTGGCCGTGCCATTCGTGCTTTGAATGTTCAGCGCGCCATTGGAGGTGATAGTTAAATTCGCAGTACCCGTAGCGGTATATTGAGTACCATTCAACTTATTCACGTTTGCGCCTGGGGTATTGTTGGCGAAGCGGAGTTCATTGATGGGCCCAACGGAAGTGCTTACGGTGACTGTCACTCCGGTCGACGCCGATGCCTGATCACTCGCGCCGGGGAGCGTTCCAGTCGTCGCAGCAGCGGTTGCGCTGGAAGCCGTGGCCCAGTTGGCTGCGGTCGTCCAGTCGCCGGAGGTGCCGTCGACGCCGTAGTTATAGGTTGCCGCGAAAGTCGGCGCTGACAGGCCGATGCCCGCGCAGATGGCCAGGAGCGCGCTGCGAGTGCGCAGAGAACTCTTTCCCGAAACAAAACGATGTGACAGACCCATTGTCTCTCCTCCGAACAAAGTGATACGGACATTTTCTCAATCACGAGGTGGCAATCCACCTCATTATCCAATTGAAACTATAAATCGAATCAGTCGGTTTGCCAAAGAAAAATACGAAATTGTTTTATCGTTTTATAATGTGGAACGTCCGATATTTTCTCGGAAATTACAGCGTTTTTAGAGATTAGCGATAAAATTGCGAAATGCTGTTTCGATGTCATGCGCGAATTTTTTGGCATCCATGAGCGGAGAAGCATTCATGCGCTCGCGCAGGGTGCGGCGAATTTCTGCCAGGCCATCGAGATTTTTCGCCCATTCGATAGCGCGGGAATGAAATTGCTCTTCGCTTTCGGCTACGAATTGCGGGAGTCGCAAATTCGTCAATTGGCTTAATCCCGCGCGGCCGACGACGGTTTTGCCGATCTGGGTTAGCACCGGCACGCCCATCCAGAAAGCATCCAGGCTGGTGGTATGGCCGTTGTAGGGCAATGTATCCAGGCACAGATCGATCTTGTGATATTCAGCGAGGTAGGGGGTGCGCTCTTGTCGATCTACAAATTCCAGGCGATCGGTGGAAATCCCAAATGTGCTGAACGCGTCGGCGACACGCTGGCGGGATTGTCCGGTGGGAATGAGCAGGCGGAGATGCGAGTGGGGAACCTTCCGCATGATCTGAGTCCATCGGTTCAACGTTGCAGAATTAATTTTGGAAAAATCATTCAGGCATCCAAAGGTGACGTAGCCGTTGGTCAGAGCAGGCAGGTCGTTCACTTCCGGCAAAGCTTCGGCGGGATCGAAGGACATGCCATGCGGGTTGTAGCACCAGAATGTGTCGGGGAGGCGAATGGTCTTTTCGCTGTAGCGAATATCCCAGCCAGCGGGATCGAGATGAGGATCGCTCAGGCGATAATCCATCGTGGCCATCCCGGTGGTGCCTGGGTAGGCGAGCCAGCAGGCTTGAATGGGTGCGGGTTTACGGGCGTGAATCAGCGGGCGGCAATTGCCCATGTGCATGGTCAGGTCAATGAGGATGTCGATTTCATCTTTGCGGATTTGCTCGGCGATGGCAGCGTCGGATAGGAACGCAACATCGCGCCAGGTGTTTGCGCACGCGCGCAGGCGCTCGGTAATCGAGTCGGGCTTGGAAAACAGGGAGTAACAGAAGATTTCGAATTGTTCGTGGTCGTGATGGGGAAACAGAGCGGTCGTGAAAAGGGATTGGCAATGGTGGCGGAAGTCAGGAGAAAGATAAGCGATGCGCAAGCGATCGCTGAACGCTGAACGCTGAACACGGAACGCCGAAGAAGAAGTCAGCGCAAGTTCCCTCCCTTTGTACTCAGGCCCGCAGTGAGCGGAGTCGAACTGGGGAGGGGTAGGGTGGGGGTCTTTCAGCGTTCTGCGTTCAGCGTTCTGCGTTCTTTCAACACCCCCATCCCTGCCCTCTCCCTGAATACAAGGAGAGGGGGCTAGAACGGAAGTAAACTGCGTGTTCCAGTTTTGATGAGCGGCGAGAATCACGGCTGGGTCTTCGATGTGGAACTGGAGCGTGAAAAGATAATTGCTGGCCGGGAGATAGTTGGTGGGGTCCAGCTCGGCCGAACGCTGGTAGGCGGCGATGGCGCGATCGAGTTGGCCTATGCTGCGCAGGGCGTTGCCGAGGGTGTTAAAGATGCGGCTATCCTGGGGGGCATCGAGCGTTAGTTGCTCCAGAATCTCAATGGCCTGATCGACTTCGCCTTTGAGCTGGAGTGCCTGCGCTTCATTTTCTCTAGCAAGGATAAAGCCGGGCCGCTCGGCTAGTGCCTCGCGCGCGGCCGCGAGAGCGGCGTCGATATCCCCGACCGAGCGCAGGGCAATGCTGAGATTATTCAGCGCTTCGGGCCAGTGTGGTTGCAGGGCGATGGCCTGGCGGTAAGCGTCAATCGCTTCGGGGTACCGACCCAGGCCGCATAGCACATTGCCGAGGTTATTGTGGACCACCGCAAGATTGGGATTGAGCGCAACCGCACGCAGAAAGACTTCGACCGCTTCCTCGAAGCGACTCAGGTTGATCAGGGAATTGCCAACATTGTTGAGGGCTTCGACAAAATTGGGATTAATCGCCAGGGCGCGGCGGCCTTTCTCGACCGCTTCTTCGAAGCGACCCAGCGCGTGGAGTGTGCTGCCGAGATTATTGAGAGCTTCGGGATAATTGGGATTAATCAGGATCGCTTGGTTGAACGCTGCGATGGCCTGGTCGTTTTTTTGCGCGGCCATGCAGGCGTTGCCGAGGTTGTAATGCCATAAATGATTGCGCGGATCGAGCGCGATGGCTTTGTGAAAACAGGCAATGGCTTCGTCGAGATTTCCGGCGCGCTGAAGAAGGGTGCCAAGATTGGCGTGGGCGGCGGGCCAGTTGGGTTTCATGGCGATGGCCTGGCGCAGGGCAACGATGGACTCATCAAATTTTCCCGTCGAGATCAGCGCGCCAGCGAGGTTAAAATAGTATTCAGCGACAGGGCGTTGAGCGATTGCTTTGTTGATCCATTGGCAGGCGTCTTCGTGGTGGCCAGTCTGGTTGGCGAGCACGCCGAGCAGATGCAGGGCATCAGCGTGATAAGGCTGCTCAGCGAGAATAGCGCGATAGAGTTTTTCGGCTTGCTGAAGGCGCCCGGCGCGATGGTGGTCGGCGGCGGAATTGAGCATTTGCTGAAGGGTCATGCGGGGAAATCTATCTTAGCTATCGACGAAATTATGCCACATCTGTTGATAAGCGGCTTCCATATTCTCAGCAAAACGTTTCGCATCCATCAGCGGCGAGGCGTTCATGCGCTCGCGCAGGGTGCGGCGAATTTCCGCCAGGTCGTCCAGATTTTTCGCCCATTCGATAGCGCGGGAATGAAATTGCTCTTCGCTTTCGGCGACGAATTGCGGGAGTTGCAAATTCGTCAATTGGCTTAATCCCGCGCGGCCAACGACGGTGTTGCCGACCTGGGTTAGCACCGGCACGCCCATCCAGAATGCATCCAGGCTGGTGGTATGGCCGTTGTAGGGCAATGTGTCCAGGCACAAATCAATCTTGTGATATTCGGCGAGGTAGGGAATGCGCGGCTGGCGATCTGCAAATTCAATGCGATCCTGCGAAATTTCGCATTGCTGCATCTGATCCAGAACCCATTGCCGGCGCTGTCCGTGAGGCGCTAGTAAACGCAGTCGCGAATGTGGAACGCTTCGCATGATTTTTCCCCAGCGATGCAAGGTGGCAGTGTTAATCTTTGAAAAATCATTCAAGCACCCGAAAGTGATGTAACCATTTTTGAGTGCGGGTAATTCATTCACTTCGGGGAGCGCTTCGGACGAATTGATCGACATTCCATGCGGGTTGTAGCACCAGAATGTGTCGGGCAGATGGATCGATCGCTCGGTGTAGCGATTTTCAAAACCG
>DASXDR010000114.1:0-12404 GCA_036490535.1 Tepidisphaeraceae bacterium
AGGGATTGCCAAAACTTATCGCCGCGCCAGTGCACATATCGATGGGCTTCGCGAGCAAGTTAAACAGCGCCAGCGTGCGCGATGCCTCAAGCGGGACTAATAGGACGCCTAAAAGAGACGTGCGGGCTTGTTCGTTTTACATTCATCGAACTTTTGTTAGCCATCGCACTCCCCCGGCGCGTCGCTACTCTCAGCGGGGATGAGCGCCCGCGAATCACTCAACCCCGAGCAATTGAAGTGGCTGGCGGAATTCAGCGCCCGCCAGTTACAGGCAATCGGGGCGGTGCGGGAACGGCTGGAAAAGAAACTCCTCCCAACCGATCCGCTGATGCAATCCGTGCAGCAGGCTTTCGTCGCCATGCAGGGATTGCGAGTTACCACGTACTATTTGACTTGCGACCCGGGCACGGTTGGCGAGACTCCCGCCGACGTTGGCCCCAGATAAACGATTCAATCATCCAATGGGCTTGGGATACCCCTACGCCTATCAATGCGTTAAAAGCCAATTGTGGGGCAAATCGTTAGGGCGGCGTTGGTAGCCCCCAGGTAGCCCCGATCCGAACCAAAAATTAGTAGCCCCGAGGCACTCTCATAAGTCTTTATTTTTCAATCGTTTAAACGCAGCCTGCAGGACTCGAACCTGCAACCCTCAGCTCCGTAGGCTGATGCTCTATCCAATTGAGCTAAGGCTGCAAAATGGCCTACCGACGACTGTATGCAGGCTTATGCCTGCTCTCATCGGGGGAGGTATCCTTGCCGCGCTCGCATCAAGTGTCAAGTTTGCGTTGCAGGAAGCGGCGGCGGCACGACGGCAACCACTTTTTTCCGAGGCAAAAACACCTTGATGATGCCATCCACCGAAAGCCACCCCGGCCCGCACGCCACGACCAGCAGCGACGCGAACAAAAACCAAAACGGCGTTGCCGCAGCGAACGTCGTTACATCCTGATTTTTCAGCAATGCCATGACCGCTTCGCGATCCGCCGTCCAGTACGCCACGATCATGTCAATTGCCAGAATTGCACACACCGGCCGGGAAATAAAGCCAACGATCATCAGCGCCCCGCCGATATATTCCACGTAGGAAACAAACCACGCATTGGCTTCGGGAAAGGGAATATTCAGTTGCGTGAAATATGCGATCGGCTTTTTAATATCCCCGAGCTTCCCTTTGCCCGCTTCATAAAATCCATAGCCAATTACTATTCGCGCCAGGAGCAATACCAGCGACAACACCAGCGCGCCTGTCCAATTGCAATACATTCTGCGAACCAAGCACATGACTGTCTCACTTTCCTCGATCATTTGTACGTATGGGCTCAAGTAGGGGCGGCTTCAGCCGCCGCACACGATATTCCGGCGGCTAAAGCCGCCCCTACACAAATCATTTTCAACCGCCTTAACCGTTTTCGCGATTCAAGGCTTCACAAACCATCCGAGTTGTGCCCAATGTCCAAACCATTGGCCAATTTGTTCCGTCGATGCCGAAGCCACCTCGCAAGCGCGGGCGATAGTTTTTCCATCGCGCAATGCGCAAATGATTTTATATTCCGCCTCGGCCAGCCGTTTGTAATAAATCATGTTGTTCTGGCGATAAACCGCGACGAACACGCGCTGCCGCCTCGGCCGGGAGACAGCTTTATCACTGCGTTTCTTGCGCTTGCCCGCCATGGCATTGCTGGCATCGCCACGCAGTGCCTGCCGTTTTACCGCAATCACGAAATCATCCAGCGGATAATCCAACTCCAACAACGAAAGATGCGGCTGCACGTGCAATTTCAATTTCCCGGGATCTCTCCCCGCCAAATCTGCCGGCGTCAAGACCTCCCGCTGCGCCTCATCAAACGCCAATACCTGGGCCCACTCAAACCGAGCCAAATCCTGTGAGAGTTTTTCATACGGGCTTGCCCATCGCGGCTCTTCCCGCAGAAATTTTTCCATCCGCGATCCCAGATTTCTCATGTTGAAATGTCGCGACGGATATTTATCCAGATACGCCACGGATAATTTCTGGAATTTCTTCTGCCCCAGAACCGCCCGCAATCCCGGATAATCATCCCACAAACAATCCAGCAGCCGAAACCAATATTGTTTGTTGTAAATTTCCAGCCGTTCAAAACTGCTCAGCCGATCGTTCGGCTTAATGAATTTCTCAATTTCCGCCGCCACCGGCTTCCCATCCGGCCGCACGGTTTCCATCTCATAATCAGAAGACAAGGGTTGTCTAATCGCGCCCAGTGTTTTCCGCTGCAATCGACGTAATTGTTGGGTTGTTTGGTGCATTTGTTTAGCCCCGGCCCTTGGGCTGGGACACACCCGGCCCAAGGGCCGGGGATAAACGACCATCAGGAAGTGCCAATTCTTCCAAAAACTTTCTCGCCTTGAGTGCCTCTCCATGCACTTCCTCAAACGAAGGAATATGCGCATCCCATTCCAGCAACGTATTCGTCGGACCACACAATCCGATCGCATGCGCATACATCTTCCACACGGGATCGAGCACGGGATGATCATGCGTATCTAATATAAATTTCTCAAACTTCGAGTGCCCCGCGATGTGAATCTGCCCCACGCGCTCGTGTGGCACGCCATTCAAATAATCATACGGATCAAAATTGTGGTTCTTGCTGGAGACATAAATGTTATTCACATCCAGCAGAATCCCGCAGTCTGCTAATTCCACCACCTCGCTCAAGAATTCCCACTCCGTCATCTCCGAAGCGTGAAACTCCGCATAGCTGCTCACATTTTCCACGCAGATCGGCACTTCCAGAAAATCCCGCGCCTGCCTGATCCGCTCCGCCGTCACCTTCGCCGCCGCGAATGTATAAGGCATCGGCAGCAAATCGTGCGAATACGTCCCATCCACGCTCCCCCAGCATAGATGATCCGACAGGAAGGGCGTTTTCGTTCGCTTCACCAAACTTTTTAATCGCTTGAGGTGCTCGCGATTGAGCTTATCGGTAGATCCGAAATACATCGAGACGCCATGCTGCACGACCTGGTATTGCTCGAGAATCTTATCGAGCACTTCCAGCGGCCGCCCCCCGTCCACCATGTAGTTTTCTGAGATGACTTCAAACCAATCGACCGTAGGCTTCTTATTCAAAATGTGCGCATAATGCGGCACGCGAAGACCGATGCCGATCCCCAAATCGGTAAATGCATTAAATCGATTGGCAGGCATAAAAAAACGCGATGCGGTGCGCCACGCTGCTAAACACTATACCCCAATGTTTAGCGGTGGCCCATCGCACCGCATTGATATCCGTGCTTTACATCCCGGTGCCGGAGGTTGAATCGCTTGGCTGCGTGGTGGCAGACTTATCCGCCATCGCGCTGCTGCAACCGCCTTTGCCCTTGCAGTCATTCTTGCCTTTGCATCCATTGTCGCTCGACTTGCAACCGCCCATGCCCTTGCAATCGTTCTGGCCTTTGCAGTCATGTTTAGCCGGCTGCGTGGTGGAGTCGTCGAGCGTGACAGCTTTGACTCCATTGATATTATTGCTGATGCGCACCGTGCTGGCGCTCGTGCTCATTCCGGAAATCGCGACGTTGCTGCTCGTAGCCAATGCAGCCGAACCAGCCAATAGACCACCCATAGCCGCGGCGCTGATCGATGCGATCTTCGTCGTGCGAGACATAGAAAACCTTTCTGTGAGAGTTGTAAGACAGATTACCCGAGGGGAACTCGGTTGTATATACGAGCAAAAGTTTATAATGGATGTATGATCGAACGATTAAATATTTCCAAAGCCATTCTGGTCGTCGTCGATCTCCAGGAAGCTTTCGCGGGAGCGATCAGCGATTTTGAGAAAATTGTTCAACGCGCAGTGATTGCCGTACATGGATGCGCCGCTTTGGGAATTCCGATCGTTGCCACCGAGCAGGTGCCGGCGAAATTGGGGAAAACAGTTGAGCCGTTACGCAACGCGCTGGGTGGCGTGCATCCTTTGGAGAAAACTGCTTTTAGCGCCTGCGGAGCACCGGGATTCATGGAGGGACTGGGCAATCGAAGCCAAATCCTTCTCTGCGGCATCGAAACGCATATCTGTGTGCAGCAAACAGCTCTCGATTTATTAGCCCAGAATCGTCGGGTGCAGATATTAATCGATGCGGTTGGCTCCCGCTCTCCTCATGATCGTGAGGCTGGCCTGCAAAAACTCTGGGCCGCTGGTGCAATTCCCTCCAGTGTCGAAATGGCTCTTTTTGAACTCATGGGCGATTCAAGGCATGAGCAATTCCGGGCTATCCAGAAACTGGTTAAATGATTCGTATCTGCTGGCAATATCATCGTTTAAATAAAATATGAAGAGAACGCGAAAAAGCGAAAGCGCAAAGAAGAACACGAAGAGAAATCCAGAATGAAAATGCTTTCGTGGTATTTTTTGGTGTCTTCGCGATTTCGCGTTCTATTCTTAGGCCCGGAACCCTTGCCATGAGATAGGTTTCCCCCTATACTAGCCGCTTTCAATTTTTCTGAACCTAGGATGCAGGAACGACATGCCGACGATTAATCAGTTGATCAAGAAGCCGCGCCGCTCATTGGCGCGAATCAATAAAGTCAAAGACCTCAATGCTTGCCCGCAAAAGCGGGGTGTGTGCTTGCAGGTCAAAACCATGACGCCGAAGAAGCCAAACTCGGCTCTCCGCAAGATTGCCCGCGTACGCCTGAGCAATGGCCGTGAAGTGACGGCTTATATTCCCGGCGAGGAGCATAATCTCCAGGAACACTCGATCGTATTAGTGCGTGGCGGCCGCGTGCGCGATCTGCCCGGCGTGCGTTACCATATTGTGCGCGGCACACTGGACGCCTTGGGCGTCGAGGGCCGCAAGCAGGGTCGCTCCAAGTATGGCGCTAAGTCTGGCAAATAGTTTCTATTTGCTTGCTGACGACAAAGCCCTTGTCGATCAGGTTCAGCATCATTATGCCAACCTGGTTTTCATGGGTAGTTTCCTGGTCGCTGTGATGGTTGCGATCATCTGGTGGGTATGGAAAAATAATTGAAGGTTTGAGTTAAAGAGAAAAGTTTTATGGCATACAAGAAATTTACTGCAAGCGAAGACATCCTGAAGCCCGACCAGCGCTACAACTCCAAGCTGGTCAGCAAATTCATCAATTGCCTCATGTGGCAAGGCAAGAAGAGCGTTGCCCAGAACATTTTCTATACCGCGATGGAGAAGGCCACCAAGAAGGTGGAAGATGTTACCCCGCTGGAGCTCTTTGAAACTGCTATCAATAACGTCAAGCCTTTCGTCGAAGTCCGTTCCAAGCGCGTCGGCGGTGCCAACTATCAGGTCCCGATGCAGGTGAACAAGCGCCGCCAGCAATCCTTGGCCATCCGCTGGATGCTCGAAGCCTGCCGTGAGCAGTCGGGCCGTCCGATGAGCGACCGCCTCGCCGACGAAATCCTCGCAGCCTACAAAAAAGAAGGCAAAGCGATGGCGACTCGCGAAAACACCCACCGCATGGCCGATGCGAACAAGGCATTTGCGCATTTTGCCTGGTGAGACAACGTTGAAAACGAGATTTTTGCATGGTTGCGCAGTCTTCGGTTCTTGAGCGCCTTTTGCATCCTGAACAAGGAGATCTACCGCCGGAATTTGCTCAACGCATTCTTGCCTTGGATTTCGATCCTGCTGATCACGCCCGATATCTGGAGCTTTCCGAAAAGTCACAACATGGCACGCTAACCGCGGAAGAGCGTGTTGCGCTGAATGACCTTCTTATCGCTAATGACGTCTTAATTATTCTTCGAGCAAAGGCGCAATTGTCTTTGCACAACCGTTCATCGGACCATGCCTGATTCATTGGGCGAAATAATTCGCGCCCTGGCATCCGGTCGATGCGAATACTGCAAATTGCCAGAATCCCAGTCGCGATTCAAGCACGTGTTAGATCATGTCATTGCCAGGCAACACGGGGGAAATAGCGACGTTTCAAATCTTGCTTTGTGTTGCGGTCAGTGCAATCTATCCAAAGGTCCAAACATAGCAGGAATTGATCCAGTAACACTTCAGTTGGTACGGCTTTTCCATCCTCGAACCGATTTTTGGTCAGACCATTTCCGGTACGAAAACAGCGTATTGATTGGATTGACGCAATCGGGTCGCACGACCACAAATGTCCTATCGATTAATTCGCCCCTCCGCATCGCAGCAAGAAGAGCTCTTGTGGATGTTGGTATCCGATTTTAGTTGCACGATAATATTCGCTGATGCCCTCGTCCATCCGTCTCGACCCGCAAACGTTACTGGCTGCCTATAGCCAGGGCGTATTTCCCATGGCAAACCGAGACGGCGTGATTCGCTGGTACTCAGCCGACCCGCGCGGGGTGTTGCCGTTCGAGAGATTTCATGTGCCAAAATCGCTGACCCAAGTGGTTCGGCAGAATAAATTTGAGGTTCGCATCAATCATGATTTCCAGGCAGTCATGCGAGCCTGCATGGAGCATCGCGAGGATGGCACCTGGATCAATGATGAGCTGATTCGGGCTTATGCGCATCTGCATGAATTGGGATTCGCGCATAGCGTTGAATGTTATCGCGACGGAGAGCTGGCAGGGGGGTTATATGGAGTTGCATTGGGTCAAGCATTCTTTGGCGAATCGATGTTTCATCGGCAAAGGGATGCTTCCAAAGTTGCTCTGGTGCATTTGGTGCAGCGCTTGCGCGATCGTGGTTTCATGCTTTTAGATACGCAGGCGGTGACAGATCACCTGCGACTATTCGGGTGCATTGAAATCCCAGCGGTGGAATACGCCAGGCGATTGCAAGCGGCGCTCGAGGGGAAAGCAGAGTTTGTTTGAAATCCGAAATCCGAAACTCGAAATCCGAAACAAATCTAAAATTCAAAGCAGAAAATTCAAAACGCACGATAGCTCGCGTTGCCACACCGTTTTGGAATTAGATTTTTGGATTTCGAGTTTGTTTCGGATTTCGCATTTCGTGCTTCGGATTTCTTCGGCCCGACACGCTATACTTGCCGAAAATTCGTATGCCCAATCGACGTAAAATTCGTGAACTGGCGATGCAGGTCCTTTTTGCCTGGGATGCGCACGGCTCATCCGATGAAAAGATGGCGCAGCAGGTGCTTGAGCAAGGTTCACAGGACGCAGCCATCCGCCGCCAGGCGATGGAGATGGCGCAGGGTGCGTGGAATCAGCGGCAGGCCATCGATGCCCAATTGGAACGCCACGCGCCGCAGTGGCCTCCCCGACGCCAGCCCAGCGTGGATCGAAATATTCTCCGCATCGCCGTGTGGGAACTGGGCAATTCGCCAACGCCGCCTAAGGTCGTGCTGGATGAAGCAATTGAGATGGCCAAGATTTTTTCGACCGAGCAATCGGCTGCTTTTGTCAACGGAGTCTTGGATGCCATATTAAAAGAACATACAACTCTAATTTCCACAGAACCCCCGACAACATCTTCCAGCACCTAGCCATTACTCTTCCAACCTATTATGGGATTTTTCTCCAAAAGCATCGATAAGCTCAAAAGCGCTCTCAAGAAGACAGCGGACGTTCTTAACACGGACGTGCGTACGCTGTTTGTTCCGGGCCGGCAGATCGATGCGGCTTTTCTCGATGAGATGGAAGAAAAGCTCATTCGGGGTGACCTGGGTGTGCGGAACAGTGAAAAAATTGTGGCGGAAGTGCGCGATCGCTGGCGGCTGGGCAAAATCAAAAATGCTATCGAAGCTGAAGGGGTGATGAAGGAGAGCGTGCAATCCGGGTGGCCTGCCGCAGAGGCGCGCGAGCTGCATTTTGCGCCCGTAACGCCAACGGTGATTCTGGTCTGTGGAGTCAATGGAGCGGGCAAAACAACGTCCATTGCCAAGCTCGCGTGGCTGCTCAAGACGCAGATGAATAAGAAAGTAATGCTCTGCGCTTCGGACACATTCCGCGCAGCAGCGGTGGATCAACTCTCCATCTGGGCAGACCGCATCGGCGTCGAGATCGTCCGTCATAAAACCGGCGCGGATCCCGCAGCGGTCGCATACGATGCCTGCGAATCTGCAAAAGCGCGCGCGATCGATGTGCTGATTGTCGACACCGCCGGCCGGCTGCACACGCAGCTTCATCTCATGCGCGAATTGACCAAAATTCGCGACGTGGTGGCTAAGCGAATTGAAGGGGCGCCGCACGAAGTGCTGCTGGTGCTGGACGCGACCATTGGCCAAAACGCGATCGCCCAGGCCAAGATGTTTGGCCAGGCAATCAATCTCACGGGTATTTTTGTGGCCAAACTGGATGGAAGTGCAAAGGGTGGGGCGGTGCTAAGTATTCGCGATGAGCTGGGGATTCCGGTGAAATTCGTGGGTTTGGGCGAAACCCCGGAGGATATCGAAACTTTCGATCCGCAGCGGTTTACCGGGGCATTATTTGGGGATTTGCAACAAAACAGTGTAGGCGTTAGTTGACAATCTCACCAAAATCGAATATGCTATTTTCCTGAACATGATTTATTGCACGCAATTCCATCTTCGCTCGCAGGGCTCGCCCATGGCGCACAATCGCGCCATTTGGACGGTATCCCCGCGTGGGTGGAAGGCGTCTTTGCCGTAAACGCTTTCTATAATAATAAAAACACCCACGCGGCCAGTGAAAAACTGAGCCGCGTTTTTTTTTGGAACATTTGGCCGCGTCAGGGATGAATATCACAGAATTTCTTAACCGCGGCAGATTGGATGGACGTTATGCAGCAGGAAAATAAAGTGGCTTTACCCGTGCGAGTGCAGTTGATCGACAACTGGCACGATTACTGGCCGGGCGTGTTGAAACTGATCGAACGGCTCGGCAAACGCAGTTGTCTTCAACTGGACGAAGACGGCTGGCTCTCAGCTCGCCAGAATCTGCTCGTAGCATTCGCCGGCGGAAAGCCAGTGGGATTCTTCTGCTTTCGCGTGGAACCCCAGGCAAACAGCAATGGCAAGCCTTCTATGGTTGCTGTTGTGGAAACCTGTGAGGTCGATCCAGAGGCTAGTTTGGACAAGCAAAGCGTCGCCCGCGAGCTTCGCCAGGCAGCGATGAACCGCGCGCTGGAGCTTCGTTGCCAGAAGTTTCTTGGCGCAACCTGTGTTGAGTCATAGTTTTATGTGAGAATCAAACAGAAGCCCACGGACCATCATCCGTGGGCTTCTACTGCGCGCACCTGCCGCTTGTATTAAGTTAGTTTCTGGCTATACTTATCGATTCTCGATTTTTAATGGATAAGGTTTTTAGGAATTTGGTGCGAACATGGCAGTGAAGCTGAGATTGAAACGGTTTGGTCGGTCGAATCATGCGTTCTTTCGGTTGAATGCGATTGATTCCCGCACGCCTCGTGATGGCCGCGTGATCGAAGAGCTGGGCTTTTATGATCCGAAGAATAAGGATCAGGCCAAGCAGTTTCTGGCCAAGATCGATCGGTGCAAATATTGGCTGGATAACGGGGCCGTTCCGAGCGAAACCGTATCAAGCCTGCTGAAAAAGAATGGACTGGATCACAAGCAGTTGAAATTGCCCAAGCCGGGCAAGCCCAAACCTGTCGCCACTGCGGAGACGGCGAAAAAGGAAGGCGCTCCGGCTGCCGAAAGGGAGAAGAAGGAATAGTTCTAAGTTCTAAGTTCTAAGTTTTGAGTTGGAACGGCCAACTTAGAACTCAGAACTTAGAACTTAGAACACTATGCCTTTACGTATTGACGTACTGACATTATTCCCCGAGATGTTCGCCCCCGTGCTGGGCACGAGTATTCCCAAGCGGGCAACGGAGAAAGGATTGGTCGAATATCATCTGACAAACATCCGCGATTATGCGGCCGATGCGCATAAATCCGTGGATGACAAGCCCTTCGGTGGCGGCCCGGGAATGGTCATGATGTGCCAGACCATTTTTGATGCGGTCGCAGGCGTCGAGGCGAAAGATGAAAAGAAGGCGACTAGAATACTCCTTAGTCCGCAGGGGAGGCGGTTGGAGCAAGAGACGGTCGAACAGTTGGCCCGGCACGAGCGTTTGCTCCTGATCGCCGGGCACTACGAAGGATTCGATCAGCGAATTGTGGACGGTTTATCGCCGATGGAGTTAAGCATCGGCGATTATGTTCTCTCCGGTGGTGAGCTGCCGGCGATGGTTCTGATCGACGCGATTGTCAGGCTGCTGCCTGGCGCATTGGGCGCCGAAGATGGAGCAGCGGACGAAACATTTGCCGATGGACTGCTGGAATATCCACAGTACACCCGGCCCAGAGAATTTCAGGGTATGAAAGTGCCCGATGTGCTGCTAAGCGGTGATCATAAAAAAATCGCTACCTGGAGAGAGCAGCAGAGAAAGTTAAGAACGCAAGAGCGCCGGCCCGATTTATGGGAGGCGTATAAAAAGAAAGAGGAACAGTCATGATCAACCAACTCATTAGCAAAATCGAACAATCGTATCTGAAAAAAGATGTTCCTCAGTTCCAGGTCGGCGACACCGTGGATGTGCACACCAAGATCGTTGAAGGCGATAAAGAACGCATTCAGGTCTTCAGCGGCACGGTGATCATGAAAAAAGGCGCCGGCATCAATGAGACGTTTACCGTTCGCCGAATCGTGAATAACGAAGGCGTGGAACGTATCTTCCCGCTGCATTCGCCGTTCGTTTCCCGCGTGGTTGTGAAACGCTCCGGCGAGAATCGTCGCGCCAAGCTTTATTACCTGCGCGATCGTGTCGGCAAGGCGACCCGCCTTCAGGAAAAGCGCAAAGAGAAGAAGGAAGAGGGCGGAGCCACCGCCAAGCAGCCGGAACTCGCAGGTTCGGCGACCTAATCCATTTCAATTTGCATTTAGCGGCGGTGCGTTGCACCGCGTTGAGTTATCCTGACCCAGCGCGGTGCTACGCATCGCCGCTAATTATTGGCACAATAGAGTCATGTGGAGAAGGCTATCCGCGTGGATAGGCAAAGATTCTTCGTTGCCGCTTGGTCGACGCGGCGAGGATGCTGCAGCACGTTATCTGCGTTCCATCGGCTATAAGATCATCCAACGAAATTTTGTTACCCCTCTGGGCGAGATCGATATCATCGCCCGGGACGGCAAGACGATTGTTTTCGTCGAAGTAAAAACTCGCGAAGAGGATGTCCCGACGCCGGAGGAGCAGGTCAATCGACACAAACAGCATCAATTAACCCGCGTGGCGAAATTTTTTCTCAGAAAATTCGAGACTCCGCCGGCGGCGCGGTTTGATGTCGTGGCGATCGTATGGCCTTCCGAAGGCAAGGCGATGATTCGCCACACGCCGCACGCATTTGAGGCGACGTTCTAAAAAGAACGCTGAATTCTGAACGCTGAACGGTGAAATAAAATGCGAGATAGGGAGGCCCACTTCGGGTTCTGCGTTTATGATGAGACGATGACTGACTCCCATTGCCATCTCACTGACGAGCGCCTGGGGGATCAATTGGAGGCTGTGATCGCTCGTGCCAACGAGGTAGGGGTCACGCGACTCGTAACCATTGGCACCGATTTGGAAGATTCAGCACGGTGTATCGAAATATGTCGATCCTATCCCAATGTGCGCTGCGCTGTCGGCCTGCATCCGGGATCGATAAGCGAACACGAATTCTCGATCAGCAAACTCGCGGAGCTTTCGCAGCAGCCTGACGTTGTAGCGATCGGCGAAATCGGCCTGGATTATTTCTGGTGCAAAGAGCCCGCGCAGCAAGAAGCTCAGAAGAAAGTTTTTATTGAGCAGCTCGAATTGGCAACAGCAATGGCCATGCCCGTGGTGATTCATTGCCGCGAGGCAGTTTCGGATTGTTTGGCAATCATGAAAGATTTTCCGCAGGTTCTCGCGGTTTACCACTGCTTTACAGGAACCCCGGAGGAAGCGCGATCAATTCTGAATGCAGGTTATTGGCTCGGGTTTACCGGGGCAGTCACATTTAAGAAAAATGATCAGCTGCGCGAGGTAGCAAAGTTTACTCCTGCAGACCGATTGCTGGTAGAAACCGACGCCCCGTATTTAACTCCCGAGCCCATGCGTAAGCAGAAAACTAATGAGCCGGCAATGGTTGTGCATGTCGCTCGAGTGGTTGCCGAAATGCGTGGTATTTCAATCGAAAAATTGGAAGCGATAACGGATACTAATGCCCAGAAATTTTTTGGGTGGAAATAGTCGGCGCCGGTGCGCAGCACCGTATTCCATAACAATTCTTACGCCAGCAAATCCTGCAGCTTTTCCACCAGAGCCCGGGCATTGACTGGCTTGGAGAAAAAGTAAGTCGCCCCTACCTGCGAGAGCGAATTCAGCACTTCTTGCGATCCATCGCCCGAAACCACGATGATCGGGGTGCGCTCGCCGAAATGGGCACGCAACTGTTGCGAAAGAATCAGGCCAGACAAATCTGGCAGATGAATATCAATCACCGCAGCGTCGGGAGTGAATGT
>DASXDR010000146.1:0-50674 GCA_036490535.1 Tepidisphaeraceae bacterium
AAACTCCGGGCGCAATCTCATCATAACCCGGACCAAGCCAATCTTCAGCGGCATTCAACGCTTCATCCGCAGACGTGACTCCGCCGCCTACATTCCCAAACCCCGCTGCGGTTGGCGGAACGGACACAATCCAAGCAGCTCTTTATATGCCGGCAACACTGCTTGCCAGGAAAATTGTTTCTGCGCAGCCACTAGGCCTTCTTCGATAAAGTCCATTCTTTTTTCTTTATCGTCGATTAATTCTCTCATCGCTTTGGCTAATTCGCCGGGCACTGATACATCAACCAATAACCCGTTTTCTCCATCGCGCACTACATCCCACATTCCCGGTGCTCGGTTCGCGATCACGGGCACGCCAGCGGCCATTGCCTCTATTAGCACCAATCCAAATCCCTCCGCTGCTGAAGGCAATACCAACATCCCAATTTGCTGTAAGGCCGCTTGCGGCTTCGCAATAGCGCCATGCAGCAATACTTTTGGTGCTAAACTCCATGTCTGAATCTCCTGCTCGATTATTTTCCTCTCCACCCCTTCGCCATAAATATACAGCACCACATCTCGTTGGCGCGCCAATATTGCAAACTCTCTCACCAGCACCAGCACTTGCTTGATCGGATCGAGCCGCCCGATAAACCCGATTGGAAATGGCCGTGATGAATCCAAGGCCGTTTGTGATCGCACAAATTCTCTCGGCTCAATCGCATTGGGAATCACCACAATCTTGGTCGCATCAATATTTGATCGCTCTATCGCTGCCCGTTTCACCGATTCACTTGGCACCACGATTCGTTCTGCTGCTGCTTGCACCCAACCTTGCAACATCCAATGCCACCGTGGCTCTGGCTGAGTCGTCTGAATCGATTGAATCACGCGGAGCCGGCTATGCAACAATTTCATCGCTGTTGTTGCTGTGTTCGCGTGAATCAGGAAGCTGAATAGCGTGTCATAGCGATTGCGTTCGATCAGCGAATTCAATCGCCAAATCGCACCAATATCGGTTGGTCCTTTTGCGCCTAAAGCGAAAACATTAACCCCCCCCTGCTCGATCTGATCTGCCGTCGGTCCCCACTTTGCCAGGCACGCTACTTCGACAATTACCTTGGGCGGATCATGCAGACGCACCGCCAGCTCGCGCACCACGCTGGGTGTTCCGCCGATTTCGAGGTCCGTCACCAGTAAAAGGATTCGCCGCGACAAAGTAGATGAAGTTTAACCGCAAAGGCGCAAAGAGCGCAAAGGAATGGGAAACGTTATTCCTTCCTTGCATTCTTTGCGCTGTTTGCACCTTCGCGGTTAATTCTTCGCCGCCTTTTCCACAAGCAGTGCGAAAAATCGCTCATGATCCGGCTCTCCCACCAGCCGCTCAGGATGCCACTGCAGACCCAGCCACAGCGGCATCGTCGGATCCTCCACCCCCTCAATAATTCCATCCGGACTTTTTGCAATAATTCTCAGCCCTCGCCCAATCTTTCCAACAGATTGCTTATGACTGGAATTGGCAAAAACCTCTTTCTTCCCCAGCAGTTTTGCCACGCTGGCTTCGGATTCCAGCAGCACCGGATGACGAGTCTCCACCCCTTTTTCCACGCGCCGATGCTCCAGTGCATTTTCCCTGTCGTGTTCTGGCAGAAACTGGATCATCGTCCCGCCGCGCGTGACATTCATCAGTTGCGAACCGAAACAGATTCCCAGCGTGGGCGTGCGGCGTTTTTCGACTTCCGCCATCAGTGCTCGCTCAAATTTTTCTCGAGCCGGATCGACTGGCACAATCCTGGGATGATTTTCTTCGCCCCAGCCGCGTGCATCGAGATCATGTCCGCCTGTGAATAACATCCCGGCAATTAAATCCACATACTGCGGAATCAGGGACAAATCTGCCTTGTAAGGCAAAAGCAAGGGCAATCCCCCTGCTTTCTCCACCGCTGCTGCATACGCCATGGGCGATTCGTAGGAGGTCTTGCTTTCGCTCGTGTCGATTGTGATTCCAATGGTGGGCCGATTCATAGCAATGAATCTTAGGCCCACTTCATTCGCCTCGCAACGCAAGCTACAGTGACATGCTTGAGTGAGAGCCAGTCATTCCGAGTTCCCGCCGATCAATCCAGCGCGCGCCTGGATATTTTCCTGACGAAGCATTTGCAGATAAGCCGCTCTGACGCAAAACAACTCATTGCCGATGGCAAGGTTTATATCAACGGCTCTTCGATCCGAAAGAAAGGCTCGATTCTGCAAGGCGGAGAGAATATCGAAATCGTTGATCTCGCCGCGCATATCAGTAACCAGCTTATCCCTCGACCCGATCTTCCACTGCTCGAATTAAATCGCGGCAAAGGTTGGGTCGCGGTTGATAAACCGCCCGGCCAGCCAGTCCATCCATTAAAACCTGGCGAATCCGAAACGTTGCTGAATGCCGTCGTCGCACGTTATCCGGAAATCCAAGGCATCGGCGAAGGCGGCTTGCGCAGCGGCGTGGTGCATCGCCTGGATATCGACACCTCCGGCGTAATCCTCTTCGCCACGGAGCAATATCGATGGCAAACCCTCCGCCGGGCTTTCGAAGAGCACACCGCTCAAAAAATTTACCACGCCATCGTCGCCGGCCACGTTCGCGATTCCGCCCGCCTGGTTCTCGATCTCCGCATCGCCCAACATTCCCCAGCTCGCGTTAAAGTTGTCGATGAAAGGATTGTCCCAAAGCCCCCCGGCACCCGCCGCTGCGATCTAAGCTATCGCCCAATGGCATTTTCCTCCTCGCTCGGTGCGCCGGGAGAAGGATTGGGTTGCGCAGCAACGTTACTTGAAATCCAGCTGGGCACTGGCTTCCTCCACCAAATCCGCGTCATGCTCGCCCACATTTGCCACCCCGTTCTCGGCGACGCCACCTATGGCCAATCCGATCCCACCATTCCTCGCCAAATGCTCCACGCCCGCTCCATTCGCATTGGCGACATTCACGCCGAATCTCACGCTCCCGCCGATTTCGCACGATCTCTCTCCCTATTGCGCCTGGACCACTAATCTTTCCACTGTGCGCATTTGTTCGGACCATTTTAATCCCGTCTGCTCCTGTACATGCTTCAGGATCAGATCACGATCGTGTACAAATGGCGAGCCTTCATCGCCATTATCCCCATTGCGACTGAAAAGATGAAATTCCGGGACACCGCTCGCCTCCATCACTACCTGCTCCCCAATCCATTGGCCCAAATAGCCACAGAATTGCTCGCCGTTTTTTCCTATGTAGCTCGTCCACCCCGGCTTACCTAAATTTCGTCCATAAATCTGAACGTCCCCATTTTTTTATATTTGGCATTTACAGGAGTATCATGCCATTGACCACTCAATACAATTACCTTCCGTTGCACCATTCTTAATTTCAGCGATACCGGTATCGTGAGCTGTTCAAATACAAGCTCATTCAACCCCAAACAGATTTGCTCGCGCGTCGCTCCTTCGCGCACCGCAATATCTCCCGGAAGGGTCAGATTGATCGAATCGATTAAATCTCGATTTCCCTCGATTAGCTGCGGATAAATTCCCAACAATGCTCGCATCAATGAGCTGACATCCATTGAGTTTCCAAAGTCCATCAATTTCCAACGCAATTTTCCCTGTTCCCAACGCAGCAGCATAGAGGTTGGCCCCATAGGTGCATCCTTCACCTGCTGCGGACTTTGATGATCGCGATAATATTGCAATCGACCCGATGGGAACGGCTGCTTGATCCACACGATGATCTGTCCCGCTTCTGGAATGCATCGCTTCTCATATTGGGTCATCGGCGCTGAAGTCGCGGGCATGGAGACAATCGGCATCGCCGCTGCCGGCGTGGTTACGGCTTCTCGCCGGTTATTGCGCAGCGATATAGGCACGGCTATCGCAGCTGCACTTGCCAATCCGATCGCCGCGATCTTCGTAAAGGTCGCCAGATGAATCACGCTCGCGCCCGTTCCGATGGCTTTCGACGTCCCCATCCGACATATCTGCTGGCACAAATGCCCCGGCATCATTTCGCGTCCTGCCATCGCCGCGGCACTCATTGCGTCGGCGGATACACCCAATCGCAACCGACCCACCGCCCGGTTCAATCGCCGCCGCGCCGCCGATTCAGTCATATTCATTGACGTGGCAATCTGCACAAATTCCATACCCTGATAAAACCGCCGCAATACAATCAGGCGATCTTTGGCAGGCAGCTTCGCAACAGCTGCGTCGAGATATTCGGAAAGCTCGGCCGCCTGCTCATTTTTCATCATTTCGGCTTTGGCCACGTCACGCTCATATTTTTGGCGTCTCGAATTCGAGCGGCGAATGCTTTTGACCGTGTATTGCGTCGCATTGAACAACCAGCCGGAGATTTTGTGGTTTTCGTTCATGGCATGAGCCTTTCTCGCCAAGAGCAGGAAAACCGCTTGCGTGGCATCTTCTGCCAGATGCCGATCACGCAGTTGCCGATACGCTGCCGCGAACACCCATCCCGCATGTCGCTCAACTAACTCGGCGAATGCGGCTTGCGAATGCTCCGACGCAAATTGGCGAACCAATTCGGCATCCTGCGGCACATCAGCAGTCATCGATTCCATGCTCACGAAAGTCCCATGACCGATGGGAATAGTTTTAGGACATTCTTTTCGGTCCGGATTGATATTGTTCTTCGCTGACGTGTTCCATCCATTCCACCACTTTGCCATCCAGCTTTTCCTGAATAGCGATATGGGTCATTCCCGTGGTCAAAGCTGCGCCATGCCAATGCTTTTCGCCGGGAGCGAAGAAGACTACATCGCCGGGGCGAATTTCTTCGATAGGGCCACCCTGGCGCTGCGCCCATCCGCAGCCGGCCGTAACAATTAATGTTTGCCCGAGCGGATGCGTATGCCAGGCTGTCCGTGCGCCGGGCTCAAATGTCACGCTCGCACAAGCCATCCGCCCTGGTTCAGGGACTTCAAACAGCGGATCAATCCGCACCGCTCCGGTAAACCAATCTGTCGGCCCCTTGCCCGAAGCACGTAATCCGATTCGCCTGATTTCCATAGAAATACTCCTTTTCAGTTGCGATCCTCACTCATTGTTTTTCTTCTTTTCCAGATCATCCCGACCAGACAAGACGACAATATAGGTTACTGAATCCCACGCGTTGTGGATGCCGAGGAACAGCATGGCCAAAGCAGCAAAAGCGATGAACAGCAACGCACCTGGCTCGGCCATCCAAAGCAATATCGCTCCGATGACGAGCAGCGCGTAGACCACGCAAGGCGAAATCGCATACCAGAACCAATCAGACATTTCCGTTTGATAATCCTTCTGGCGGCGCGCGTGACTGAAGATGGTGATCGAATAGACAAAACCACCAAGCCCGCAAATCAGTAATGCGATGGCCACAGGTGTCAGGGAAGGCCAGGGAGCGCATGTGATGGCCGAGATCAACAAAGCCATGCTAAAGTGAACGACATTCGGCGTCCCGAACGCATTCACCGCGGAAAGATCGGGTGGCTTGGACATATCGGCGATCAGCGCCATGACCACAAATTGAATCCCCACCAATGCCCCGCCAGCCGAGCCGACGATGACGTAAAAGTTATCCCACGCGGAAAGAGCTGTATTTGGCTCAGCCATAGGCTTCTCAGAATTTGATAGTACCATGAGAGCAGTAGAATGCGTTGGGAACATGGCTCTCACTTTTTTTCAAAGGGAATGATATGGGTCACTGGCGCTTATGGGTGATTGGCCTGATCATGGTGGCAGGATGCAGCACTTCGCGAATGGAGTTCGTCCAAGTTGCTGCAAATGAAAAAGGATTTGTTTTAGCCAATTCGCAAAAGCGATTTATTCCTTGGGGTCACAATTATGATGTAAACGATCCAGGCGGCGAGACGAAGATTGATTGGAAGCGCGTGGAGTTGGATTTGGATGATCTGCGGAAGATGCGCGCCGATGTGATTCGCGTGCATTTGCAGGTGCCGCATTATATGTTGGGGCCGGATAAAGTGAATCCGCAGGCTCTCTCAGAGCTCTCGCATTTGCTGCGATTAGCCAAGAAGAAGCGGATTTATCTCGATATCACCGGGCTGGCTTCGTACAACATTCACAACCGAGCCGATTGGTATGATTCGCTGCATGATCAGGAACGCTGGAGAGTCCAGGCGCGCTTCTGGGAAGCGGTCGCCAAAACCTGTGCGAATAGTCCCGTGGTGTTTTGTTACGACTTGATGAATGAGCCGGTGGTGGGCGGCAAGCCGACGGATTCATGGTACGCCGGGCGCATGGGGGATTATGAATTTGTGCAGCGGTTGAGCCGAGAACAGGGCGATCGGGCAGCCGAAAATATTGCACAGCAGTGGACCGCAATGATGGTCCAGGCCATCCGCCGATATGACAAAATCCATGCGATCACGATTGGCATGTTGCCCGCCTGGGGTCCTTCGCCGAAATGGTTGAAGGATGATTTGGATTTCATCGCCGTGCACATTTATCCCAGCGCCGGCAAGGTTGATCAGGCAATCAATAATCTGAAGCAATTCGACGTCGGCAAACCAATCGTGGTGGAAGAAACTTTTCCGCTGGCGTGCAGCGTGGACGACGAACGAGAATTTTTGCTCCGCTCACGTGGCATTGCCTCGGGCTGGATTGGACAATATCCGCAGGAGAGGCCTGCGGAACTCGAGAAACTTCGACAAAATCACAAGATCAGTCCCGGACAGTCGATGTATCTGGCGTGGATTGAATTGTTCGAGCAAGTGGGCCCGGAGATGTTAGATAATTAACGCTAAATGTAGAAGCACAGCATGTCTATGCGGTGCTTCTACATTTAGTATTTGTTGCGAAATAGTCTTTCGATCAAGCACCCTTATCGAAAACATCCGGCACCTCGATACCCAGCGCCGTCGCTAGATCGTGCTGATGTTCCTGTTCCTGCGCGATGATTTTGCGAATCTGCTCGGCCAAGGCGAAATGGCCGATGGCTTCGGCTTGCTTAACGCGCTGGCGATAGGCCTTGATCGTTTCAGTTTCGTTATTGAGGTCGAAACGGATCATGTCCTCGGCTTTATCGGACAACTTCACTTCCTTGGGTTTGGCATTGGGCATCTCGCCGAGATAGTCGATCTGATCGGCGATGATTAATGCATGCTCCAATTCTTCGTGAGCATGCTTCTTCAATTCCTTGGCGATGTTCATCCACTGCGCGCCGGTCAGGACATTGCTGTAAACCGTGTAAGCAATGATCGCCTGATACTCACGGGAAAGATCTTCCTGTAAGCCCTTGACTAGTTCTTTTAACGCTGCTTTGTTGTTTGCCATGTAACTCCTTCTTTAAAATAATAGTTTATACCGAACGGCTGCGAAACTGAAATTCCGTACTCGTGCAAATGGTCGCCCCACAGAAACGCTCCAGCTGACCCAACGCGATATTATGATCGAAATCGCTCTCGGCGGCACAGCAGTCGGAGAGAACGATCAGGCGATAGCCGTGCATGTGTGCATCATGAGCGGTGAAGAGAACGCATAGATTGGTGGCGATGCCCGTGAGAATCAGGCGTCTGATTTTCAAATCGTCCAGCAGCGGCACGAGCGAGGTGGCGAAGAACGCTGAATGCCTTGGCTTTAAAATAAAATAGTCGGAGGCTCCCGGTTTGAGCTTTTCCGCTACGTGCCGGCCGCGCGCCTGTTTCCGCGTGCAATAATTGCATACCTCGCGGAAATCGCTGTGCCATCGGCCGAAATTATCGTTGACGTAGATAACCGGAATATGTCCGCAGCGTGCTTTATCGCGAAACCGGCGCAATCGGGCAGACAATTTCTCCGCCCAAGGCAGCACCTTCTCTCCGCCGGGGAATTGCAGATCGTTGATGGCGTCAATGATAAGAAGCGCATCCCCTTTCTTGGGACGCAGTGGTTTGGCGACATTATGCAGTGCAAGCATGGATCAATGAGGAATCAGGCCCTGGACCATTCCCTTGATGGCTTGTTTGATAATGCCGGCTTCATTGGGATCGCCACGCAAAATCGTCTCCGTAAAATGCTTGGCTTGCTGCATGGTAATATGCGGAGGCAGCGTAGGGGTGTCGGGATCGGAAATTGCTTCGAGGATCACGGGCCGATCACTGGATAAGGCTTGATCCCACGCCGAGGCGAGATCCTCGACTTTTTCAACACGGATGCCGCGCAGCCCGATCGATTCGGCGAAGCTGGCATACGGAAAATCCGGCAATTCCTGGCTCGCCAGGAACCGGATATCACCCGCCATCACGCGCTGCTCCCACGTCACCATATTCAGATCGCGATTGTTCAGCACGAGCGTGATCCAGCGCGGGTCGGCCCATTCTTTCCAGTATTTGGCGACGGTAATGCAAGCATTCAGTCCGTTCATTTGCATGGCGCCATCGCCCGTAACTGCGATGGTCACGCGATCCGGGTAGCAGAATTTCGCACCGACCGCGTAAGGCACGGCAGCCCCCATTGTCGCAAGATTGCCAGAGCCGCTGGCCATCATGCCCCGGCGGATTTTCAGATCGCGCGCATACCAATTGGCGGTCGTGCCGCTATCAGCGGAGATAATGCAGCGATCCGGCAACTTCGGACTCAGCTCCCAGAAAATGCGCTCCGGATTCAGCAGTTTATTATTTCCATCGGTATGCGCCCGGCCTTCGACAACCTTCCACCATTTCTCGACATTCTCAATAATCCCCTTCTGCCACGAAACATCCTTCTTCTGCGCAATCAGTGGCATCAGCGCCTGAAGCGTCTGTTTCGCATCACCCTTGAGATTCACATCCATCGGATAACGCAGGCTGAGCAGACGGCCGTCGATATCGATTTGAACGGCCTTGGCCTGGCCGGCTGTAGGATAAAACTCTGCATACGGGAAACTGCTGCCCACGACGAGCAGCGTGTCGCATTCCTGCATCATATCCCAGGTCGGTTTGCTGCCGAGCAAACCAATGTGCCCGGTGCAATACGGAATCTCTTCAGGAACAACCGCTTTGCCTAACCAACTCTTGGAAACGCCCGCACCTAGCAGCTGCGCAATTTCCAGCACCTCATCCTGGGCATCGAGCGCGCCGGCGCCCACCAGCATGGCGACCTTTTTGCCCTCGTTGAGGAACTTCGCAGCCGCTTGCAGATCGGTCTTGTGCGGAATCATGTACGGCACCGGGCAACCTGTTCCGCTCAGAGCATGATCGTGTCGCTGCGGCGGGTCAGGAACTGCCGCTTCTTCCTGGATGTCTTTCGGGAAAATGACGCAGGTAACCGTGCGCTGGTCCAAAGCGATGCGGAACGCGCGATCGATACAATGCCGCACCGCTGCCGGGCTCATGCAGGTCACGCAATATTCGCTGGCGACATCTTTAAATAATCCTTGCAGATCCACTTCCTGCTGATAATTGGAGCCAATTGCGGTAGTCGCTGATTGTCCGCAGATAGCGACGACCGGCTGATGGTCCATTTTCGCATCGTAAAGCCCATTGAGCAGATGGATCGCGCCCGGCCCGCTGGTAGCCATGCACACGCCCACGCCGCCGGTGAATTTGGCATGCGCGCAGGCCATGAATGCCGCCAGTTCTTCATGTCTTGCCTGAATAAAGCGCGGCTTGTCTTCATTCCTCCGCTCGCCGCCGAGCAGACCGTTGATTCCGTCGCCCGGGTAGGCATATATCCGCTCGACGCCCCACTGTTCCATGCGTTTCATTACATATTGGCCAACGGTCATCGACATAACACAAACTCCTTACGTAATGGCAGCCAGGCGCCGCGCCACAAAATTGCGCGCCGAGGATTTAGTATTTTTTCGCGTCGCTGCCATTGCCCCTGCAACCATCGCGCCGGCGACGAAGCAACTGCCAAGTAACCAGCTGCGATGCTTGGTCGCCCAGAGCTGGATGCTGAATTTTCGGGAAATATTGTCGAATTCGCCGTGCGCTCCATGATCGCCAGGCAATGGTTGCCAGAAATTATCTGGCTGATTTGGATCTTTCAGTTCAGGCAGCATTGATCCATCCCATGCCATTTTAGATAAATAATGATCCAACCAACCAGCGACAAATTTCTCCCCCACGGTCGCTTCGACGGTTGTATATCCAACCATCACTTCACGTCGCTGGTTCTCGGCTGCGAACAAAATCGCATCGGCCGCGATTTCCGGCTGGAAGATCGTGCCCGCAGGTCGCGCCTTGTTCGGCATCTTATTTTTCGTCCAGATAAACTGTGTCGTATTCAACGCTGGCATGTTTACCAGCGATAGATGAATCTCGCTCTTCTGGTGGATCAGCTCGGTGCGTAACGATTCGGTGAAACCTTTGATCGCGTGCTTACTGGCGCAATAAGCGCTTTGTAATGGAATCGAACGGAAAGCGAGTGCCGAGCCGACCTGGACAATTGAGCCCTGGTTGCGCGGAAGCATTTGCTTCAATGCGCAGCGGGTTCCGTGCACGGTTCCCAGAAATGTCACATCGACAATGTGCTTGAATTCTTCGGGATCCATTTCCGCAAATGGGCTGTACATGGAAACCATGGCGTTATTGATCCACAGATCAACCGGGCCGAAATGCCGGAAGGCAGCGTCGGCGGCGGCTTGGACCTGATCGAATTGGCTGACATCGGTAGGGATGGCCAGGGCCTCTCCGCCAGCTTCTTCGACTTCGCGCTTAGCGCCTTCGAGACCATCTTTGCCGCGAGCCAGGAGAACAATTTTGGCGCGCCGTTTGGCGATTAATCTCGCAGTCGCTCGACCAACCCCGCCAGATGCGCCGGTGATGACCACGACCGTATTATGATCAACTTGCATAACCCCCCCTACCTGATTGATGAATCATGTGTAGGATCGCTTCCATGTACGGCAGATTACATGGGGTCCAATAGTTTTTGGAACGTGGAAAATTGGAGGTTTCAATAAATCTTTTTACAGAAGAGCCGGGCTATCCTCAGCCCGGTCAGCGACCCGGAGCGGAAACACCCTAGTTCTCTACTACCCTCAGAATCAATTGTTACTTCGGTGCATTCGGATTCGCGTCTGGGCCGAAATATCGCAGCATTACCATCCGTTCTTGCTCGGAGAGGTTTTCGAACTCCACGCCAGCTATAGCCACTTCATGCGAAACGAAAAACTCATCTTCGGTCTGTTCGCCGAAGCGAATCATCGCAGGCGAACTGATTGGCATTTGCCCGATTCGCCCGTGTCCCTGGACCGCAATCAATCCGTACGCTCCGCTGTCTCGAATGTTGCATTTTGCTTTCGGCTCGAGGGTTAATTCCTTCGCGCTGAAAAGTTGTCGGCCGCCAATCTTTCCATAGACGATCCACTTATCCATGCAACCTTCGCCAATCTCCTCCGTAACGGGTTCGAGATAATGCGAATCTTTAAACTTCGGATTTGTATTCGCCGGCCAATCCAGCATCTCCACGAGATAATCCAAATCTTTGTGCTTATTTTTTGGCACATCATGCACCAGCAATTCCCACGGCACCGGCCTGCCCTCCACCATCGACTGATACATCGCAAACGCATCGCTGGCCCATTGCGGCTCGAATGTCAGCAGCGATCCCGGCGCATGCAATACGCGCGGCGGCACCAGCCAACCCGTGCCAAGCTTTAATCGATACGCTTTGGAATAATCCAGAATTCCATTATCCCCCTGCTCCCAACGCTCCAGACAGCGGCGAATATCTGCCTTGGTCGTTCCCGGCTCCAGACCAAAAAAGGTATAAGGAAAATTCCCGCCGTGCGGATTCAATTGCGGCGGAAAATAATACGCCTCCGGTTTGGCTTCCTGTCCCACCAGCTTGGCCTGTTTGGCATCCGGATGCATGTGGTGCATGATCGGCCCCTGATTATCAAAAAACTTCGCAAACACCGGCCAGCGTTTGAATTCACTCCAGATTTTCTTCCCAATAATCCGCGCTCCCTCCGCTTCGATCGCATCCTTCAGCGTAAATCGTGCCTTGCCATGCACGATATAACTCAGCCCCTCATCCGCCGTGCGATTTTCGTTCATCGCAATGATGGTGGATGAAAGCCATCGCTCATCGATCCCGCCCCGATGCGTGCCGAAGGCATACAAATCTTCCGGAGCCAATTTCAATCGCCCGCCCGGAACCAGAAACGAACGCGGCACCCATGTCGGCGCAAGCCGCAAAATACCTTTACCCGCTTCCAACGCGCTTGCCGTTAATTGATTGATCGATGATTTGGCCATATTTTATTTCCCACAGTAATAGAACCTCTCCGAAATTCCAGAATCTTTGCAGCGGAAAAAAATGGGAACAAACATGCATCATCAAATTGGTCTGAGTTTATTAGTCATGGCTCTGAGCGTTGTGTCGGCCAGCGCGGCCCCGCACGTGATATCGCTGAAATGCCAATCCTTGAATAACCCGCTTGGCATCGATCAGCCAATCCCCCTGCTCTCGTGGCAAATCGAAAGTGACCAGCGCGGCCAGCGAGAGACGGCGTATCAGATTCTCGTCGCATCTACACCAGATAAACTCAAAGCCGGGCACGCCGATCTTTGGGACACGGGCAAAGTCGCTTCCGATCAATCCATCGAAGTCCCGTACGGTGGATCCAAACTCACCTCCGGCGAAGCCGTCTATTGGAAAGTCCGCATCTGGAACAAAGATGGAAAGGCGAGCGCCTGGAGCAAACCCGCATACTGGTCGATGGGATTATTAAACCCCAGTGATTGGAGCGCGAAATGGATCGGGCACGACGAAGCAGCGCCCGCGTCGGCATCGGAACAAGACGAAAGCAAGGGCGGAGGTCGACGCCTGCCAGCCCGCTATCTCCGCAAGGAATTTACTGCCGCCAAGCCGATTCGCCGCGCCATGGTTTATTTTTCCGGTCTGGGCAGTTCCGAGCTATATGTTAACGGCAAAAAGATTGGCAATGCCGTTCTTTCACCGGCGCTTAGTGATTACACCAAGCGCGTTTATTACGTGACCTATGACGTAACCGATTCGCTTAAGAAAGGCGAAAACGCCCTCGGAGTGATTCTCGGCAATGGCCGGTTCTATGCCCCGCGCTCCAACTATCCCACGCACACGGTCAGCTACGGCTATCCCAAACTGCTCCTGCAATTACAGATCGAATACGCCGATGGCTCCGCAAACACCATCGTCAGCGACCCCTCGTGGCATTTGTCCACCAACGGCCCGATCCTCGCCAACAACGAATACGATGGCGAAGAATACGACGCACGCCGCGAAATGACCGGCTGGTCCGAGCCTGACTATAAAGAATTCAATTGGAATTCTGCAAATCTCGTCGACGCCCCCGGCGGCATCATGTCGGCCGAGATGATGGACCCCATCCGCGTGACCGGCACCATCAAACCCATCTCGATGCACGAAGTGCATCCGGGCGTGTTTATTTACGACCTGGGCCAGAACATGGTTGGCTGGTGTCGTGTGAAAGCCACTGGAGCGGCCGGGCAAACCGTTTCCATGCGCTTCGCCGAACGCCTGCAGCCCGATGGCACGCTCTATGTTGATAACCTCCGCAGCGCCAGAGTCACCGATCGCTACACGCTCAAAGGAAATAGCACTGAAACGTGGGAGCCGCGCTTCACATATCACGGATTTCGTTTTGTTGAGCTCACCGGATTCCCCGGCAAGCCCAAGCTGAATTCCATCGAGGGTCGAGTGGTAAATGACGATGTCGCGTCGGCCGGGGATTTTGCCTGCTCCAAGCCGATTCTGAATTCGATCTATCACAACATCGTCTGGGGCGTGCGCGGAAATTATCGCAGCATGCCAACGGACTGCCCGCAGCGCGATGAGCGGCAGGGTTGGATGGGTGATCGCTCTGCCGAATGCCGCGGCGAAACTTATATTTTCCAGAACCGAAATCTCTACGCCAAATGGGTCAACGATATGGCCGATGCGCAGCACGCTGATGGCAGCGTGCCCGACGTGTGCCCCGCATATTGGCCGTTGTATAACGATGATGTCGTCTGGCCGAGTACCTTTGTGATCGCTCCCAACGGAATGCTGGACCAGTTTGGCGATACTCGAACCATCCAACAGCATTATCCGCAGATGGTGAAGTGGATCGATCGCATGAGCACATATATCACGGATAATGTGATGCCACGGGATCAATACGGCGACTGGTGTGTTCCGCCGGAAGATCCAAAATTAATCCATAGCAAAGACCCAGCTCGCCAGACCGCCAAACCGATTCTCGGCACCACCTATTTTTATCACTGCCTGCAGTTGATGAGCCGATACGCCACGCTTCTAAATCATCCCGAAGATGCCAAGCGTTTCGATGCATTAGCCGAGCGTTTGAAAAATGGATTGAACAAACAATTTCTCAATCGCAACCTGGGCCAATACGACAACGGCGCTCAGACCACGAGCGTACTGCCATTGGCATTCAACATGGTCCCTGCTGATGCGCACCAGGCAGTGTTTAATCACCTGGTGGATAAAATCACCAAGGGGACCGACATGCACATCGGCACCGGCTTAGTTGGCGGGCAGTGGCTCAATCGCGTGCTCACCGCCAATGGCCGGCCCGATATCGCCTACGCCATCGCCACGCAGACCACCTATCCGAGCTGGGGCTACATGGTCGAGCATGGCGCCACCACCGTCTGGGAGCTGTGGAATGGCGACACGGGTGATCCCGGCATGAATTCTGGCAATCACGTCATGCTCGTGGGCGATCTCACCATCTGGTTTTACGAAAGCCTCGCCGGCATCAAACCCGATCCAATGCATCCCGGCTTCAAACACATCATCATGCGCCCCACGCCGGTAGGCGATCTCACCTGGGTCAAAGCTACACACAACGGTCCCTATGGCCAAATTCTCAGCGAATGGAAACACGAAGGAAATAAATTCCTCTGGCATGTAATCGTTCCGCCAAACAGCAGCGCAACGCTCTACTTCCCCACCTCAGATACCCAATCCATTCAGGAAGGTGGAAAGCAGATTAAAGACGTGCCAGATATCACTATCGCAAATGGCACTTTATCTTCGCGCGCCCTAAATATTCCCGCAGGCGATTACCATTTCGAGTCACATTTTTAAATCAGATAAACATTCGTAGTGTCGTCTTTGTCCTCTCTCTCGGTACGCCGGGAGAGGGCTACGGTGAGGGCATGACCATAGATTTAGCACCTAACCAATGCTCATATTATTCATGCGCGATTATCTGGCTGGAAAGCCCACGGCCCGGCCGTGGGAATCTACTCTACTGAACAGTAACCACTTTCCCCACATACCGAACTTCTCGCACGCCTGAGGGTGATAACGAAAACGGCGTCGCTTTATTCGGCGAAATAAACACCACATTAAATATCCGCTCCGGCGGCAATCCCTTAAATTCCCCTACCCGTTTCCCAATGCTTAAAGTTCTCTCATTTTCATCCCACCGAATCGGAATCCGCGAAAATTTTCCGTGCTCGTAGGCATTGCTCATTCCATCATCTTCATAAAATGAAAACTTCCCATTCGCTCCCGTGTAGACCATTAGCGTAATCGGATCGGCAACCTTTTCAGTCGTATATTGCAACTCCGGGCCCATCGAAATAATCGATCCCGCGCGAACAAACAGCGGCATTTCATCCAGCGGCGCTGCAACGCGAACGCGCTGCCCTCCCAAAAAGAATTGCCCGGTCCAGAAGTTATACCAGCCATCCAATGGCCGGGACTTAACAAGTCCCGGTTCGCCAACGCACAGAGTCGGTGCCATGACCGGGAGGTAAAGCTCCTGGCTGCGCGCCAAATATCGCGTCACCGGCGCCACCAGAAACGCCGGCCCAAACATATATTGGTCAGTAATTTCTCTCGCTGCCCGATCGGTCGGGAAATCCATCGCCAGCCCCCGCATCATCGTGCCATTATTCTGCGTGACATCTCCTGCCAGCGAATAAATGTAAGGAAGCAGCCGATAGCGCAGTCGGTCGAATTTCAATTGCGCTGCATAGGCCGGACTGTGATCGCCGCCGAATTCCCACATCTCGCGAACATGCCCCTCTCCATGCACGCGCAAGAGTGGGCAAAAAGTCCCAAACTCAAACCACCGTGTGGAAAGCTCGCACCATTCCGCAAAATCGCGCGCATTAAAATTATTCACCGCAAACTTCGCCGGCGGCGTAAATCCGCCAATATCCATGGTCCAATACGGCAGGCCCGACATGCAATAACTGATGCCCGCAGCAATCTGCTTTCGCATCGCGGTCCACGTACACGAGGTATCCCCCGACCACACCGCTGCCGCATTCCGCTGCTGCGAAGCAAATGCATTGCGCGTCAGAATAAACACCCGCTGATCCGGCGCCGCGGCCAATTGATGATCGTGAAATGTCCTGCCCATCATGATGCTGTACCCATTAAGCACCTTTCGTCCCGGCCCCAGTGCTGTCGGATTCATCAGCGACATCTGCGCATCGATCGTGGGCGTCGGCGCAATATCCGGTTCTGTCGCATCCAGCCACCACGCATCCACGCCACGATCAAACAGCGCCGTTTTCACCTGTTTCCAGAACAAATCCCGCGCTGCAGGATTGAACGCATCGAAAAATGTGTACTCATACCCAAGCCAATCGCGAATGTGCTGCTCAAGATTGGGTTGATACAAAAATCCATGCGCTTGCACCGCATCGAAATTCTTCGTGCCGGTATAAAATTTCCCCCACACGCTGATCATCAGCCGCGCATGCAGATCGTGAATCGCCTTGATCCAATTATTCGGATCGGGAAATCTTTGCCGATCAAACTCGTGCGATCCCCACGCATCCTTAGGCCAATATTGCCAATCCTGCACGATGTTATCGAACGGAATTTGCCGTTCTCGAAATCCTTTCACTACATCCAGGCTTTGCTGCGCCGTCTCGTATCTCTGCCGTGATTGCCACAGCCCAAATGCCCAGATCGGCATCATGGGCGCTTTTCCGGTCAGCTCCCGATATCCACTGATAATCTCATCCGGAGTATTCCCCTGCACGAAATAATAATCCACCTGCTTCCCAACATCCGACCAGAGCGAAATATCATCCGATGCCGCTGGCGTTTTCCAGCGCAGCTGCATCACCGTGCCCTGCTCGCGATCCCACTCCACTTTGATCGGATATTTCTTCCCCGCTGTGAGTTGAACTTTCGCCAGGTCATACCAGGGCAGCCAATTTTGCCGCCAATGATTGATCACCAGCTTCCCAGCAATCCAGACCTTCACGCCGCCATTGGAATAAGTCTGAAACTGATACGCCCCCGAAACCGCTGGAACAATCTCACCACTCCATCGGATCGCTCCCTGATTCTCCGGCAACCGATCCACCGGCGTATCCGTGCGCTGCGTCGGAATGCCATTTATATCCGGCCGCTCTTCAATCCAAACCGTCTGCTCATCGCGATTCTTTAGCGGTTTGGCAAAATTCTTGTCCCTGAAATATTCCGCTTTCCAAACCCCGCCGCTCAGATTGTCCGTTGGCACATTTTCACATGGCCTTAGATCGCCAAATCTTCCCAGCGACGGATTGTTCCAGAGAATCCCATATCCGCGCGTGGAAAGAAAAAATGGAATATAGATCGTCCCATTGTGCTGCCAGAGATCGAAGTCATAACCTTTAATATCCGTTAACCCCAACTGATTCTGCCCCAGCCCGTAGAGCGCTTCATCTGGATCGCTTTGCCATTTCTGCTGCACGTGAAATGTCTGCTCGCCATCCAGCAGGGTCGGCGTCAAAGTCCGCCCATCCTCCGCCAAGATCGCATGCCCATTCGCATCAGTAAAACTAATCTGCCCATTATCCAGTGCCACGCGCGCGTTGATTCTGCCGGTGGACACCACCAGCGTTTCATCACCCTCCCATCGCCACGTCGGCCGCCGCATCTTGGCTGTCACCACGTCCAGATCCGGCTCAGTACGTGCAAACGCTTCCTTCCCATACATCACGTGGATAATCCGATCGCCACATTCCTGTAGCATCAGCCATCCATCCCCGATCCGCACCGCGACCGCGCTGCCATTTTCCCGCAATTGGGGTCGAGATAACGCATGTTTCGTCGTTGAAACACACGATCCCAGTCCGCAAATAACCCCGATCAACATCAATATCACAACTTTTTTCATGGACCCACCAGCTCATCTTTCTGGAAATCTCCACCAAATGCAGCAAGCGTTTGCCGATAACGAAATCTGCGGTATCTTTAGCCTATAGTCAAGAGTTCTATGCATTCGCGGAGAGGCAGAAAATTTCGCAATCAGCGCTATGGCATCGAGCGGCTCGAAACGCGCTGGCTGCTCGCCTCCGCTGCGTACACCTGGCAAAACGCAGCCATCGGTGCCGGCGGGTTCGTCGACGGTATCTTCTTCGATCCCAATAACCAAAACACCATCTACGCCCGTACCGACATCGGCGGGTTATACAAAACTACCGACGGCGGTCAAAACTGGCAGCAGCTTCTCGATTTCGTCGGCAACTCTACCACCACTTCTGGCAACGGCACGCAAGAGCAGGAGATCGGCGTTCTTGCTTTCGCCATCGATCCCGAAAATTCCAATAATCTTTACGCCGATGTTGGCGAATATAGCGGAACCAACGGCGCCGTTTTTTATTCCACCAACGCTGGCGCGACCTGGTCGCAAACCAATTTAAGTTTCTATGTCGGCGGCAACTCCAACGGCCGCGGCGATGGCGAGCAGATCGCCGTCGATCCCAACGATTCGAACATCATCTTCCTCGGCTCCAACGCCAATGGCCTCTGGGAATCCACCAACGCTGGCCATTCCTTCACTCAAATCACCGGCGGCAGCACCGGCCTGACCTCTACCCTCAGCACCACGTTCGTCCTTTTCGATCCCACCAGCAGCACGCCCGGCAGTCCATCGCAGAAAATTTATCTCGGTATCGATTCCACAAGCAGTTCCGCAGGCACCAATCTATACCAATCCACCAACGGCGGCGCGAGCTTCACCAAACTCACCGGTACCGGCACGCTGCCGAACAAGTGGATCCCAGGTCATGCGGTCATATCCGGTACCATTCTCTACATCGCCTACGCCAACGCCGAAGCGCCCAGTGGCAACATTACTACGGGCGGGGTCTTCCGCTTCGCACCTGGTACCACCGCTTCGAATGGCATGTGGGCGAACATAGCCCCGCAAACGCCGGGTGGATCGAATCCTACTTTTGGTTATGACGGCATCGCCGCCGATCCGAATAATCCCGGCACGATCGTCGTTACTTCTTTCGATCGCTACTCCGGCCCGGATCAAATCTGGCGCACCATCAATGCAACAGCAACCACGCCCACGTGGGTGGCCATGTATTCCACAACGGGCGCACAAAATTTCGGCTTCGGCGGATACGACCCCACGCGCAATACCTCCAATGCTCCATGGATCGCCGCCTTTGGAGATGGCATCGGAAATTGGGCCGCTGCAGTCGCCATCGATCCTTTCAATTCTGCGCATCTGATGTACGGAACCGGCCAGGGAATCTGGGCCACGAATAACGCCACCAGCGCCACCACACTAACCGCTGCCAACAGCTGGTATTTCCCCGACAACGGCATCGAATTCACCGCGGTTACAAAACTCATCGCAACGCAAACGGGCGTGCCGCTTTTCAGCGCGCTCGGCGATATCAATGGCTTCGCCCACACGACATTAACCTCCTCTCCCGCAGCGGGCGGGATCGAAGCAACCATCACCAACGGCGGCCTGGGAACTCTCAACAGCATCGACTTCGCCCAATCCAATCCCAATTTCGAAGCCGTCGTCGGCCAAAACGGCACCGGCGGCGCTTACACTACCAACGATGGCGCCAGCTGGACCGCTTTCGCCGCCAATCCCGCCAGCGCCCTCGGCGGCGCCGTTGCGGTTTCTGCTGATGGCGCAACTCTACTCTGGTCCCCCGCTGGCGAAACTCCTTACTATTCGACCAATGATGGCGCCACCTGGACCGCTTCATCTGTCCCCAGCGGTACATTGACGGGCGGCACTGTCGTGGCGGACCGGGTGAACGCCAATCAGTTCTACTACTGGACCGAAAACTCCAGCGATAATTCCTGGCAGCTCTACCTCAGCACGGACGGTGGAAAAACTTTTACTTCTGACGGCTCGGCACTTGGCATTGGCAACGCTACTTTAATTGCTGATCCATCCCAGCAAGGCGGCCTGTATCTCTCCACGTACATCGGCCTGTATCACTCGACCAATTCCGGCGCGAGCTTCGCGCAGAATAGCGTGATTGGATATAATCTCGTCTCCTCGGTTGCTTTGGGCGCTGCAGCGCCGGGCAGAAGCAATCTTGCCATTTACATCTATGGCGACATCAACAATTTCACCGGCGTCTATCGCTCGGATGACGGCGGGACCACGTGGATTCTGCTGAACGATGTCTCCCACCAATGGGGCGGCTTGATCGACACCATGGCGGCTGATCCTAATGTCTTTGGTAGAGTTTATCTGGGCATAAATGGCCGCGGGATTATCATCGGCAATCCTGCAAACACGCTCCCCAGCGGCTGGAGTGATAGCGACATCGGCATTCCCGGCAATCCCGGCTGGGCGACCAATTCACTCAATCTCTCGACCGGCACAACGATTAATCAATGGACTATCGTTGGCGGCGGTGCTGGACTGGCAAATTCCTCCGACCAATTCAATTTCGCTTCCGAATCCATCACCGGCGACGGTTTCGTTATCGCGCAACTGACCAGCCTCACCGACGCAGACGGTTCTGCCAGCACCCCTCAAGCAGGTGTGATGTTCCGCGCAAGCACCGATGCCGGTGATCCCTTTGTTGCCGTGCTTCAAGGCACAAATAATCAAATCACTTTCGAATATCGTTCCACCTCCGCCGGTTCAATCACTTCAACTCCTGTTGGCAATATTCCGCTCGGCAGCGAATACCTCGAACTCACCCGCACTGGCAACATTTTCACCGCCTATATCAGCTCCGATTCAATCCATTGGACACAAATCGGTTCCCCCATCACTATCGTGGCCATGCCAACGACAGCCAACGTCGGGCTGGCTGCCACTGCCAATTACAATCCCCAACTCACCGCTGCGACTTTTTCCAATATCGCCGTGGGCAATCTCCCTGCCGCACAATTGGCCGGCAACCAATTGACCTACGCTTTTAATGCCAATGTTTCCGCGTTTTTGTCGCAAGGGAGTTTATCCATCACGCCTACTGTGGGTGGCTCAGCGATTTCGCCTACGTCTTATGCTTACAACACCGCGACCAACACCGCCGAGTTTACGCTGCCCTCTTCCATCCCGGCCGGCATTTATCAGGCCACATTGCTCAATCAGAATTTTACTTTTCTGATCGTTCCTGATTCTTCTACCTTCATTCTGCCCGGCAATTCCCAAACCTACACGGTCCAACAACTCTTCCTCGGAGCAAGCGCAACCCTCGATATCGGCAGCAACACACTAGCCGTGCAATACACCGGCTCCTCCCCAATCAATTCCATCGCGGCGGCCATTTCCAGTGGATATAACGCTGGCCAATGGAATGGTGCGGGAATTATCTCTTCCGATGCACAGGCAGATTCCTCAGCAACCACCGGCATCGGTTATTACGATAATGGCTCGACAATCGTGATCCGAGACACCTGGCTCGGCGATGCCAATTGCGATGGCACGATTAACGCCGACGACCTTTCGCTCATCATGCTCGGCCAAGCCCAGCACGCGACCCATTGGCAGGATGGCAACGTCAATTATGACACCCAGGTGAACGCCGATGACTGGAGCAAAATTACCTACGCGATTGCGTATTCTCAAACGCAAGCGTTCCCCGCATTTTCTCAAGCGCCGATTTCCGTTGATTATTTATCGCAATTGCTCGACTGAGAACTTTTCGATTCCCGCTGTATCAGATTTGATTAATTTAACTCGCGATGTGACTCGACTAAATGCGTAAGGGATCCCTCCAATTTTGTGCAGGTGCGGGTGTCATGCTCACACTTGCGTGGGCATGTCTTGGTAAACCCATTGGAGCATGCCCACGCAAGCATGGGCATGGCACCCGGTCGTAAGCCAGTCTCACGGAATTCCAATAAAAAAGCGGGGCGAACTACGTAACGGCAGTCCGCCCTGCTCGGAGGTAGATGCGAAAATTAAGCCCGCCGACGCCGCAGCGCGGTCAGGCCTGCTAAAGCCAATAGCGAGCCAACCGCCGGTTCCGGCAATGGCACCGATCCGCCCGCCTTAAATTCCGCTGAGCCCAGCATGAATAGAGCCAGGTCATCCCCATTGATCTTGCCATCGTAATTCAAATCGCCTTGCGACCAGTCGCCATTCTTGCCGAGGTTAGCAGTGATCGTTGTCAGGTCGCTCGGGGTTACTGACCCATCGAGATTCAGATCGCCCAGCCAGGTATCCATGACCACAATCGTGCCAGATGCCGCACTCGTGCCAGTGTCGGTATTTCCATCGGCATAACCGATCCCCGTGCCTGGCTGCGATGCAACGCTGCTGCTGAAAATGCCCGCGCCGTCCCATTTCCCCGAATCGTATGCGGTCAAAAGATAACCATGAATGGTGCTGATGGGATCACTACCAGCAGGAGCAACGATAGTCACTTTATTATTCGTGATATCCAGCGACCCCTGCGGAACATTATTGCTATCGACCGCCAGCGCCAGAGCATTCAGCGAGCTCGCCCCCGCCGAGGTACCATTGGCAGCCAATTGCACCGTTCCGCCGTTGATCACCAGCGACACGCCAGTGATTTTGGAAACAGTCAATTCACCCGCATTAATTTTTGTCAGCGTGCCATTGGCAGTCGAAGAAACCGCGCCCAGGGTGATCGCACACCCGCCGGGAATGATATCGCCTGTTCCACCCGCCGGACCGTCCGTGTCGATCGTACCGCCGTTCGCGGTGATGATGATATTCTGCGATCCCACGCATGAGCCGATGGCCTGCAAGATACCGTTATCGAGCGTTACGGTATTGGTCGCCGAACCATTGCCCAAGGCACTATTCGACTGGAATCCCAGCGTATCGCCAGCATTAACTGTAATTGGCCCGCTGAACGAAGGGCTGCTTCCATAAATATACTGCGGCGTCGCACCTTGCCCGGGCGTATTAGTAACCGCTCCCGTAAAAATCAGCGCGCCGGAGCCAGTGAATGAGCCATTAAAAAATGTTTCCGAGTTGTAGTATCCCAGCGTGAGCGTCCCGCCCGAGCCGATATTCACCGTTCCTGCGCCATAGAGGGAATTGCCATTGATCGCATGGCTCCCCACATTGAACAGCGAATTTGCTTCGACGGTGATGCCAAAAAATTCCTGCGGGCTGCTCAGGCTTGTGGACATGCTGGAGAGAATATTCCACGTGCCATTAGCATCGACACTGCAAAACATCATGCCACCTTCGCTGAAGGTGCCACCCAGCGAGGAGCCATCATTGGCGGTGAGAGCGAATGTTCCGTATTGTCCGGAATTCGATACCGAGGGAATGGTCAGGCTTGTATCGGGATTGATGTAGATTCCCACCCCGCCCGAGAATGTCACCGGAACATTGATCGTGTTCGTCCCGGAATCCGCTTCCAGCACCGAGCTTATATTCAGTGATCCGCTGGAACCATTGTTAATCGTATATCCGCCTGCTGCGCTGCCATCGGGACTTGCGAAATTAAGCCACTCGACGCTCGCGGGTTGGCTTAAAGTCACGACTTGATTTGATGCGCCGCTGACTGTCCCAAAAAAAACTTGGGATCCTGTCGCGCCGGGAACGCTGGGATTGGAACTCCAGTTCGTCGCGGTTTCCCAGTTGCCGCTACTGGTGGAGGTCCAGTTGGCGCTCACATCAGAGAAAGTTACCAATGCGGAGTTGGATAAACGGATGTTGTCGATATCAAACGAGTTGTCATAGCTCGAATTGTAAATGATTCCAAATTGAAAATAACTTAAACCCGTTACAGCGTTGATCGTGTAGGGAATTGTGGTGGTGTAAAATCCATTAGCGTTGGTGGTTGCCGAATTGCTGCCGAAAATCTGAGAGAAGTTGCTGTTGTAATTCAAGATCACGCCCAGCGAGCCTGTGGGAAGCGTGGAATCAAGCTTGATGACGCCGGAAAAGGAAACCAGATTCCCCGCAGAGCTGCCAGGATCAATCGCTGATAAAAAGTTCGTATTATTTTGCTCGCCCGGGCTGTAAAAAAAGCTGTATCCCGCCGCTGCCGGCAGCCAGGTAATCTGCTCCGATCCCGCGGTTCCTGTCCCCCCTGCATTGCTGGTATTTCCTACCCCATTCGTCGTCGAGCCATCGGAATCTGGCGTGGCCACCGGCGCGCCCACAAGATATGTGCCGTTGTTATTATCCTGCCAACCCGAAAAGTCATCCTGCGTGGTGAACAGCTCCTGAGCTCTGCCGCTCAGGCAGGAAATTCCCACGAGCGCCATCACCAAAGCCGCGCAATTTTTCCTTCTGATCATTCCTGCCTCCTCAAGTAGATTGCCACGCTTTGGGCTAATGGCAAATGAGCACTTATATTTTGAAGATGATGCCGAATATCCGCAGACTCAGCAAACGCTTTCCGAACTGTATTTAAGATTAATCCATCGGCTCGATTTGTCAAATAAAATCCTGTTTTTTACCTTCTAAAAACAAGCTGCATGATTCGAATGGGCGATTTTTTCATCCGTGCAAATTTGTGACTGCGAGCAAAATCATGGCATCGCAAGGTCCAGGGTCCCCCCGTTATCGCAGTTTACTTTCGTGATTTGATCCGCGAGTGGGTGACTGTTTCTGCTAACCCAAACGTTATTGGTCCCCGGTTTTTTGACTTCCAAATCTTCGGGCCCGGGTGACGGAGCTACGTGCGTTTTGCCTGACTTATAATCTGCCAGCCCCGATTCCATTTTTGCCTTCCCCCCTGAAGTGTACCTCTCGAGATATCCCAGGAATTTTGTTTTTCCGCCGTCGCAGGTGAACATCCATGCCCGCACCGCCGGTTGGCCGTGGTGGTTAAAGGGTGGAATGTCATCAATCTTGCCGGCGAAGGTGGTTTGGCCATCGTCGGTTGTGAAAAATGCGCCATCCAGCGGATTGGAGGGCATGACTGAATGAATCGTCAAAGCGACCGCGCCTGCGATCAGAACCAGGAGTGCAATCGTGACCATTGAGGTCTTTTCATTAATGGTTTCGCGAAGGCCCATGGTGATAATCTACTCGCCATGTTTCAGTTGTGATAATGCTCGGGCAAAATAGTCCAGTCACCGTCGCCGCCGATCCAGTTCGAACTGGATTGCGGGTAAATCACCGTAGTGGGATCGTATACCACTTCGTGCGGGCCTAGAAATGCTACGTGGTCATCACAAAACAGATAATTGAATTTCGCTGCATTCTGTTTTCCCGGATCAGAATGGAGCAGTGGATATCCATGTTCTGAGGTGCCATCCATCCAAAGCTGACTCCCCGGTCGATTGCAATAATAACCATACCACCAATAGCTGCTCTGGCTCGCCTCGGAATAAGCGCGTTCGACAAGTAGCAAAGCTTTGCTGGGAGGACGAACCATGTTGGTTTTGATCCACATCGGATAGTCATCGTCGTAATCGAACGATTGCCCGATGCCGCGATTAAGCGTCGCACCGCTGGTAGGTCCGCGCTTCACACCGGGTGCTAGCAGGCGCTTATTGAAATAATAATCATCCGGCCCATAACTTTGAGGCATGGTGTAAGTCAACCGCGTATATCCTGCGGGCAGCCAATTGGCGATTGGTACAGAGTCGGAAGGACACTGAAAAATCTTCAAAGACACCGGCAAATGGTAATCACTGACGTGGCTTCCAAGATATTTCGCAAGTAGCGTGACGAATGTTTCGTTATACGACAATGTTCCCGGGATATTTCCAGTCTGGTCGCCGTAGCCACTATTCCATTGATTGTTGTCGGGGTACCAAAGAGGCGGATAGGTCCCCCGATATTCATTCAAATACATCGTAAACGCGATCCCGATCTGGTGCATATTCGAAGCGCAGGCAACAATTTTGCCAGCTTCGCGGGCGCGGTTCAGCGCAGGCAGCAAAATGGAAATCAGCAGCGCAATGATGCCGATCACCACCAGCAATTCGACAAGAGTAAACGCGCGGCGTTTATCCTTGCTTGCTGGACCCGACTCTACCGGCGTAAAAGCAGCCCGGATTCCTCTGACCATGAACGTCTCCGCAGATTCGAGATGCATAAACCGCCCATTTCAGCAAGCGGTTTCTGAAATTATTATATATCCACTTTCAATATATGCAAATGACTATCTATGAGTTTTTCAAAATTGCAAAAAAGTCGCTGCGATCATTCGGCATTGAAGGAAAATGCGTAGTATAATCCCAAAAGAGTGAATTTAATCGGTTAAAGTCAGGAACATCTCTTATGATCAGGTCGGGCGGTAGTTTGATGGAAGTGGCGCGCAGATGCTCGGTGAGCCAATCGACCGTGAGCCGCGTGCTGAATAATTCCAAGCACGGAAGATTTTCCGTCTCGCCAAAGGTCAGGGCCAAGATTCTCAAAGTCGCCAACGAGCTGAACTATCGCCCTAGCATCGCAGCAAGAAACCTTGCCGTCAGCAAAACGCGCCTGGTAGCGGTGCTGGGAATCAGCGAATTCTGGTCGGACCGAGTCGGGCCAGTGGAAGAAGCATTGGGGGCATTAACTCGTACGCTCGATGTGGATGGATATGAAATCTGCATGCAGTTTGTTTCATTGCGGCGTGATCCGTTTGATCTGCCGATGCTGCGCGTGGACGGTGTCGTGGCCGTAGCTCCGCGAACCAGCGATCATCTGGAAATTCTCGAAGAAAGCGGGATTCCGTATGTGACGCTGGATGGGATTGTCGGTGAGCGCGGCCTGCAAGTGTTGCCAGATGATACAGATGGGATGGGCAAAGCGCTCCGATATCTGGTGGAGCTGGGTCACCAGAGCATTGCGTATCTGGATAATCCGGAGAGCGGGGCGTCGCATCTGAGTGTGTTTGTGCGGCGCGAAGCGTTTGAGCGAGGCATGAGTGAATTAAAATTTCAGGCGCCAGATTTGAACCTGGCAAAATTGCCACCTGGCACTTCCTGGGATTCTTATTACCGCCCATTTCTGAATCGCGCAGTAGTCGAAGGAAAAGCGACAGCGGTAGTAACGTATTCGCACTATGGCGCGCTATCACTGCTACGGACGGCGCATGACATGGGATTGTCGGTGCCGAAAGATTTCAGCTTGATGTGTTTCAATAATGAGCCCATGCTGGGGTTGGCGGTGCCATCGATCACTGCAGTGGATGTTCCGGCGCGGCCGATGGGGATCACGGCGGCGGAAATGTTACTCAAGGAAATGCAGGCGCCGGGATCGGTGGAAGAGCGCTCGGTGAAGTTGCCAGAATCGTTGATTCTACGCGAGTCAACGGCGCAGCCCAGGAAGTGATGGGAATTGAATCATCGGATTATTACATCATTGAATCATTAAAAAAGCTCACGGAACTGTGGGTCTTCGCATTTTCCAATGATTCAATTCTTCTCATCCGCATATGGAATCCCCCTGCCATTGGTCCCTAAATAAACTCGTCCGAAAATTCGCGGATCACCCGTGATCACATCAATGGCACCGTATTGGTGAGCATCGTCGTTGATTCGCTGCCAGGTTTTCATGGAATCAGTGGAACGGAAGATGCCGTTAGTACCCGCGATTTTGCCGGCGAGGTAAACGGTCAATTCGTGCTCGCCCTTTGCGGATTTACCAAAACCGATGGCGTCCGCGGCTTGCACACTGTCCACTTTCTTCAATGTTCGTCCCGCATCATCCGATTCCATTAACCCACTGGAATGCAATGGCAGGAGTAATACTCCCTGTCTGCCGGGCCACGCGCGCATATGCCTGCCGGGTTCTGGCAAATCTCGACGGGTGGCGACAAAATTTTTGCCGCCATTGTCGCTCACATAAAAAGAGCCGCCGTGTTCATCGATGGCGTAAAAGAGTTGCGGATCAACGCGATCCGAAATTACATCAACCGGGCTATTTACGCCTATCGATCCGTTCCAGCTATGGCCACGATCAGTTGAATAAAACGCGCCGCCACGGCGCGAGGACCAGACGATGGTTTTGCCATCCGCAGAAATAGCGACATACCCGGCATAAGCTCGCGGCGGTTCGCTGGCGAAGGGTTGCCAGGTTTTTCCCAGGTCTGTGGAATAAGCGCCGTGCGGAACGTTGCCTTCGCCGACCCGCACAATCAGATCGGGATCATTCGCAGCTTCGTCCAGCGAATTGCATGAGCTATTCAGCGGATTTTTGAACATGCCACTTTTGGGAGAGACGTTTAAATCATCATGCCGAAAGCCGCCCAGATCACCCAAGGCGCTGAGTAAATGCGGGCCACGCGGGGGACTGATCAGATCAAGCACCGCGGTTTCTTCGATCCCATCGGCGGCAATGTTCCAATGCGTGGTTTGGTTTCGATCCATTTGGGTGACGTCATCGCAGCCGAAAATAGTGGCGCCGGTGCCATAGAGGACGTGATTGGAATCGAATGGATCGATCTGCAAAGCTCCCATCCAATGGCCGACCGGCACATAGGGCTTGCCCCAATCCATATACGGGGCGAGGGAAATATCGCGCGCGGAGAATTGCTTGAGGGATTTCCAATGCTGGCCGCCATCGGTGGAGCGGAAGATGTCATCGCCGGGAGACCAGCGATCCAGCGTGGCGACCATGATCGTATCTGGATGTTGCGCATCGACGGACAGCCCGGCGAAACCAAACGTTGCTTCGCCGCCGTGGTTGGGATGGATTGGAGAAATATCAGTCCAAGTTTGCTTGGTAGTGTCATAACGGAAGACCGCACCGTTGCTGACACCGTTAGGGCCGGGACCATCGCACCAGGTTGAATATAAAATTCCTTGCGGGGTGAGCACGGCGTGATGCGGCATTAATCCGGTTGGTTGGCCCGTCACCGCTTCCCACGTCTTGCCGGCATCGTCGCTGCGATACAAATGCGAATCGCCATCTTCTACACCGACATAAATCACCGGCGTCGGTTGGCCATGTGTGCCGCTACGCGGATCGAAAACGATAAACCCGACACCGTATCCCTGTCTTTCGCCATGAAAGGGAAACGTGGCAGATGGTTTCCAAGTCTTGCCGAAATCATTGCTAATCCACAGGCCGTTGTGCCGCGAGCCAAGATAGAGAGTGCCGTTTTGATTAGGATCGATCGCCAGGCGTTCGCCGATGGACCGGCCGTCTTCATTGCCACCCATCTTGAATGGCATCGGCGTTTGTTGCCAGCTGTTGCCCCGATCGGTGGAACGCAGCACCACACCATTGCCCGCAAAATCTTGCGTGTAGGTTCCGCTGGCGGCATAAACGCGCTTGGGATCAGTTGGATCGGGTGCGATGCTTTCAATGCCAAGACGGTTCCAGCTTACGCGATCCGCCCAGTCGGTTAAGGGGATCCATTTTTCGGAGTTCGCATCCCAGCGATATGCTCCCCCAATGTCAGTGCGGCAATAGAAAAGATTCTTTTCCGCGGGGCTGAATTCAATGCCTGGAACAAAGCCGCCCGCTACAATCGTTACATTTTTCCAAACATACGGCACAGTTTGTCCATTTGCCGCGGCGCTGGCCAGAATTAAAGCCGCCATGACCGTGCGTGATCGCATGGGCTGATCTCCGTTTCCGCCTAAAATCGGCTTGAATCCTTGAAAATGTTTTTGACAAACCCGAAGAATAGGGTACATTTATTTTGGTTTTCGGCAAGCGGTTGCTGAAATACTGGCATGGGATCATCCCTGCTGCGTAAAAACATTTCGATTTGCGATGGAGGAGTTATGCGTGGGATTTTTGCGATGACAAAAGGTTTATGTTTGATGGCCGCTGGGATCGGCTTAGCTGCTCTCGCAGTTGCGCCCGCCCAAGGACAGGTCCTTTTTACTACCCAATCGGATTTTTCAGCTTGGGGTAATAATAGCAACAGCGCCGAAATCTTGGCTGCCCAAGCGGCGCCAGATTCGGATGGTAGCGCCATAAATGGCTTGGGAAATACTGCCGCGCCCGGCGCCACGGATATCCCCGGATCGCTTTCGGTGACCCAAACCTCTGGAACCTATAACTACTTTTACGGCGGCGGTGAACAGAGTAATGCGGCGTTTCTGGCGGCGCTGGGCTCCTCCGGCACGCTCGCGATTGACTACACCACCCCTACCAACAATGGTGGAAGTTATTTTGAAGTTGGCGTTGTGCTGAACTATGCAGGCAATTTTGGTCAATTTTTCGGCGGTACACCGGTCGACGACGGCAACGGATTTTCTACCGTGGATGTGCCATACACGGTCAGTACCGCAGCGTCATACTCCTATTTCCAACTTGGATTGATCTTCAATTCAAACTATGACACCACTGCGCCGGCGACCTTCACCGTCGACAATATCCGCCTCGTTCCCGAGCCAGCATCGATCTGCTGCCTGGGTGGCCTGGGCGTTTTGATGTTACGTCGTCGACATTGATATGAACGGAATCCGTTTTCTTGGCGGACCTGCTTTTCGCGGGTCCGCCTTTTTGTTTGATGATTTGATCACTATCATCAGGCGATCTTATGAAATTCAGTAACGGTGCCTGGCTCTGGGCTGACGGTGTAACCCCCCACTGCATGCGGCGGATTTGCCTGCATCGCATCGAAAAAGATTCACTCTGGCTCGCTGCTGTCGATCGATCTGGAACAGATAATATCGATCGCGTCGAGGGAATGCTGCTGGAAATTCGCGTAACCGCGCCGTTTGCGGATTGCCTGCGCGTGCAGGTGCGGCATCATCATCCGGCAGATAAAGGTGTGCGCAAATTCGATCTGGACTATTCGCTTTCCAATCCTGATATAAAAATCGAAAGCACCGCCGAAGATTTCCGCGTTACCAGCGGGAAGCTCTCGTTTCACATCAATAAAGACAGTTGGCAGACGCGGTTTGAATTGAATGGTTTACCCTTTGCGCCAGCAGCCAAGGACTCTCTTGCCTATATGAAAGTCGCAAACACCGGCGATTTTCTCACGCAACGACTGGGGCTGTCTGTTGGCGAATGCATCTATGGACTCGGCGAGCGTTTCGGTCCATTGGTTAAAAATGGTCAAACCGTCATCATCCGCAACGAAGACGGGGGAACGATCAGCGACCAGGCGTATAAAAATATTCCGTTTTATTTATCCAGTGCTGGCTATGGGCTACTGGTAAATACTCCCGGCAAGGTCGAATTTGAAATTGCCACTGAGCGCGTTTCGCAAATCCAGTTCAGCGTCGCTGAAGAGGAGTTGGACTATTACGTTTTCGCTGGAGCAGAACCCAAAGACATTCTGGAAAAATACACGCGACTTGCTGGTCGCCCGGCACTACCGCCAGCGTGGTCGTTCGGGCTCTGGCTCAGCACTTCGTTCACGACACATTACAACGAAAAAACGGTGAATGAATTTGTCGACGGCATGATCAGCCGGGATATTCCGCTTTCGGTTTTTCATTTCGATTGCTTCTGGATGAAAGAACGCCAATGGTGCGATTTTGAATGGGACCGCGATGCCTTTCCCGACCCGGAAGGAATGCTGCGGCGCCTCAAAGCCAGGGGGCTGAAAATCTGCGTTTGGATTAACTCCTATATTTCGCAGTGCTCATCGATCTTCGAGGAAGGCCGGCGCGAAGGATATTTTCTCAAAACACAAAATGGCGACGCATATCAGCGCGATCAGTGGCAACCCGGGATGGCCTTTGTCGATTTCACTAATCCCGCAGCCGTCAAATGGTATCAGTCAAAATTACGAAAGCTTCTGGAAATGGGCGTCGATTGTTTCAAAACCGATTTCGCCGAGCGCATCCCCGATGACGCCGTCTATTTCGACGGGTCCGATCCGAAGCTGATGCACAATTATTACACATATCTTTACAACAAAGCCGTCTTTGAGCTGCTCGAAGATTTCCATGGCAAAAACAACGCGATGGTATTCGCCCGCTCAGCCACGGTGGGCGGCCAGAAATTCCCCGTGCATTGGGGCGGCGATTGCGAAGCCACGTGGGAATCAATGGCGGAGGATCTGCGTGGCGGTTTATCTTTCTGTTCCTCCGGGGCTGCGTTCTGGTCGCACGATATGGGCGGATTCACGGGAAAGGCCAATCCATCGCTCTATAAACGCTGGGCCGCCTTTGGATTGCTTAGCACGCACTCGCGGTTGCATGGGTCCGAATCCTACCGCGTACCCTGGCTATTCGATGAGGAATCTGTCGAGGTGGTCCGCTTTTTCGCGAAGCTGAAGAATCGCCTTTTTCCTTATCTATGGAGCTGTGCCCAGGAAGCACATAAACATGGCTGGCCAGTGATGCGAACGATGTTCGTGGAGTTTCCGAGTGATCCCGCCTGCCGCTATCTCGACCGACAATATATGCTCGGCCCCTCGCTGCTGGTGGCGCCGGTTTTTCGTCAGGATGATATTGCTGAATATTACCTGCCCGCCGGCAAATGGACGCATTTGCTCACCGGCAAGGTAATCAGCGGAGGCTCATGGATTCGCGAAAAAATCGGCTTTCTCGACATGCCGATTTTCATCCGTGAAAATGCGGTTGTCCCTATGAATGGAAACGAGAAGCGCCCCGAGGTCCTCCAATCAAAATAAATATATGAACCACGAAGCCACAAAGACTCGAAAAAAAATCAATCTTATTCTTCGTGCCTTCGTGGCTTCGTGGTTAGCCATTATTCCTTCATTTACACACGCTTCAGCCGCAGATCGTTTCTCCGCGACCTGGGATTCGCTGGCGAAAAATTATCACGCCCCGGAATGGTATCGAGATGCCAAGTTTGGCATCTGGGCGCACTGGGATGCGCAGTGCGTCCCCGAAGATGGCGACTGGTACGCGCGCAACATGTACATTCAGGGTGATCCGCAATACGAGGATCATCTCAAACGCTATGGCCACCCCACCACGAATGGTTTCATGGAGATCGACAACCTCTGGCATGCCGAGCACTGGAACCCCGAAGAGCTGATCAAGCTATACAAGCGCGCTGGCGCAAAATATTTCGTCGCGCTCGCGAATCATCACGATAATTTCGATTGCTACGACTCGAAATATCACGAATGGAATTCTGTCCGTGTCGGCCCGCATAAGGATATCGTCGGCACGTGGGAAAAAGTCGCCCGCGCGAACGGCCTCTATTTTGGCGTCTCCAACCACTCTTCTCACGCCTGGCACTGGTTCCAAACAGCTTATGGCTACGACGTCACCGGCCCACTCGCTGGCGTACGCTATGATGCCTTTCATCTCACCAAAGCGGATGGCAAGGGCAAATGGTGGGACGGGCTGGACCCGCAGGATTTATACGTCGGGCCATCCATCGTCATCCCGGACGGCTTCACCGATGTTGCTGCCATGCAGAAATGGCACTGGGACCACGACGGGCATTGGTATGAAGATTCGCCCAATAAGAAATTCATCGAGAACTGGGCCCTGCGCTGCCAGGATTTGCTCGACAAATATCATCCCGATTTTCTTTATTTTGATGATACCGAGCTTCCCTTCGGGCAAACCGGGCTCGATATCGCCGCCCATTTTTATAATTCCAATCTCGCGTTGCATCATGGCGAAATGACCGCGGTGGTTACCGCCAAGGGCCTGAAACCCAACCACCGCGCAGCTCTGGTGGAAGATTACGAGCGCGGTATCCCGGACGAAATCCTCCCGCTCCCCTGGGAAACCGACACCTGTATCGGCAATTGGCATTATAAAAAAGACATCCAATACAAATCTGTCGCGACCGTCGTGCAAATGCTTGTTGATGTGGTGAGCAAAAACGGCAACCTGCTTCTGAGCATCCCCGTTCGCGGCGACGGCACCATCGACGACCGCGAAAAACAATTCCTCGCTGGTCTGACGCATTGGATGGATATCAACGGACCGGCCATCTTTGCCACGCGCCCCTGGAAAGTTTATGGCGAGGGTCCCGCGCACAGCGCCGGCGGGATGTTCGGAGAAAGCAAAACCCATTACACCGCCGCCGATGTTCGCTTCACCACAAAGGCCGGCGCGCTCTACGCATTCATCCTCGGCATGCCTGTGAGCGATATCGAAATTAAATCCCTCGGCAGTCCATCTGCTCCAACCATCCGATCCATCTCCATGCTCGGCTCAGAAGAAAAAATCCAATGGCATCAGGAGAATAACGCTTTGGTTATTTCCAGGCCCCATGACGCCCCGACCCCGGAAACGATCACTTTCAAAATCACGTTCTGATGCAAACGCGTTTCAGATAATCAGCGCTCCGAAAGCGGAATCGCCGCCTGCCGATCCAATTCCTGCCAAATCCACCCCTGTGCCGTGTTGGTCGTATCCAGCGATGGCTGTTCAATACCCTGACATTTGGCCAGATCGTAATCGATCACGCTGCGCGGAATCCACACAGCCGACCCATCGCCATAGAGACAATTGATGCCGGTCTTGTGTCCCGTATCGACCGCCCCTGCAGTGTTTACTAAATCCGCAAAGATCGCTCTATTCTTAAAGCTGAGTAATTTAGGCAACGTACTGCTGGTCCACGTCGACGGATCATCCGGAATCGGATCATCCGATCGACAGCCATACCCAGCCGAAACATTCACCGCCAGCGGCGGCCCCGGTGGCCACGGGTTCGATGCGGTATTAAACGCTGTCTTCAGGTCCCCCTGCGCCGGACAATAAAACACATTTGGGTCTTTGAGAAGATTGGCTCCGTAGAGGTAGCCAAACAGCACGAAGCGTTGGCTGGTGCCGGAGTAGATCATTGAATCATACTGCTTCACAACGCCTCCCAGAGCGGTGTTATTGCGGCAGCCAATTGGCACCTGGTCGTGAAATGCCTGGGAGTAAAACACAAACGCCAGATGAACCTGGCGAAGATTGGAAAGGCACGCGGTGCGCTGGGCCGCCGCTCGTGCTTTGGTCAGGGCTGGCAATAGAACGCTGATCAGCAGCGCGATGATGCCGATGACCACGAGCAATTCAACAAGTGTGAATCCGCGCCGACGCTGCATTGATGAATTGTAGTAGCAATGCAAATTAACTGCACATCAGAAATGTGAATGTGCTCAAATTCCCTCTGGAAATTGCTACTTCGCATCATGCCGCGGGGGGCGGCCGCTGACGGGCTGGATGCCGTTGGTATCAGGCCCGGGGCGCATTGCTGAATGTTCCGTGGGAACCCATTCCCCTTTGGTTGCAGGCTGCGGGAGCGTGCTTTCCGCGACCCATCCAGAGGAATCGGGCAGCCAACCGCGGGTGAGGTAATCCGAGAAACTGAAGACAAACATGATGCCCAGCCAGACGAATGCCGCCACAACGAAAGTTTGCGTCAGCTTGGGCGCCAATTTCACGTGCATGAAAAAGAGCACGACGAGCGTCGCTTTGATCACGGCGATAATCAGTGCGATGACCACGCTGACCTGAGTCTGATGCCATTTATCCCAAGGCAACAGCGCCACCCAGACGGTAGCTACGAGGAGAACCATCAAAGAGATGAAGACCAGGACATAGGTCGTCATCGAAATCGTTTTATGCTCGTGATGATGTTTAGCGTGCGAAGACATTTCTTAACCGTTTAGCCCCGGCCCTTGGGGCCGAGAATTGAAATCTCAGTAATGCAGCAGATACAAAACCGGAAATACGAATATCCAGACAATATCGACAAAGTGCCAGTATAAACCGCAAATCTCAACTGGCGTGAAATACTCCGGAGTGATCTTGCCGCGGAGGCACGTGATGAGCAGCCAGAGGAAAATCCCCTCGCCGACGATCATGTGGGTGGCATGAACGCCGGTCATCATGAAATAAAAGCTCATGAAGATGCGCGCCTGGGGAGCGAAGGCAGCAGTCTGCGGGTGGTCCTTCTCTTCCTGGGTGACCTCGATTCCCATGCGCTCTTTTTGCTCGGTGCCGTAGACAAATTGCGTATTGGGAATCAAATGCTCGGTGTATTCAATGTAATATTCGCGACCTTTGAGGCAAAGGAACGCAGCTCCCAGGATCATGGTGGCAATGATCGAAGAGATCACTGCTTTATTCCTGCCTATATGAGCAAAATGCACCGCCAGCACAACGGTAAAGGAAGAGCAGAGCAGTATGGCGGTATTAACAGCGCCGTACCACATCAGTAGATGATGGGCCGTCTCGGCGAAGGCGGCGGTATAGCGCTGGCGATAGACGGAAAAACCCATGAACATCCCGCCGAAGAACAGAATTTCCGTAGCGAGGAACAGCCACATGCCCAGCGTGACTGCATCCTTCTGCTGCGCAGCATCATCAAACTGTTCTTGCAAGGCAGGTGAACTTATTTCAGCGTGGCTCATGTTTGTTTCTAATTTCCAGTCTGCAATATCTGTTTTAGTGCACCGGTATGCTCAAATCGACCCGGGCCTGCGGCTCGCCAATGTCATAGCGATACGGATCCTGGGTAACAATTGGCGGCTTGGCGAAGTTATGCGTGGCCGGCGGAGAAAGCGTCTGCCATTCCAAGCCGGTTGCCTTCCAGGGATTCGGGCCCGCCAAGTCTCCATATTTCAACGACCAGAGCAGATACGTCAGCGGCAGAAGATACCCAATTGCCAGGATCGACGCTCCGCACGTGGACATCACATTCAACACCTGCCAGAGCGGTTCATCTGGATAAGCGTGGTATCGCCGCGGCATACCCATGTATCCGAGAATAAACTGGGGGAAGAATGTGAGATTAAATCCGATGAAAATCAGCAGCGCCGAGACCTGAGCCAACCAGTTGCAATACATTCGCCCGGTCATCTTGGGCCACCAGTAATGGATTCCACCGAGGTAACCCATGATTGCTCCGCCCACCATGATGTAATGGAAGTGGGCGATGACGAAATAGGTATCGTGAATATGCACGTCGGTTCCAAGGGTCGCCAGGAACAAGCCAGTCAGGCCGCCGATGGTGAACAGGCCGATGAAGCCGAAGACGTAAAGCATCGGCGCTTCGTATGAGATCGAGCCTTTGTATAGCGTGGCCGTCCAGTTAAATACCTTGATCGCCGACGGAATCGCCACAAGGAATGAGAGGAAGCTGAACACCATGCCCGCATAAGCGCTCTGCGTGGTCACGAACATGTGGTGGCCCCAGACGAGGAATCCGATTGAGGCAATCGCCAGCGAAGAGAATGCGACCATCGAATAACCAAAGATCGGCTTGCGGCTGAAGCAGGTCACCAATTCTGAAATCACACCGAACGCCGGCAGGATCATGATGTACACAGCGGGGTGCGAATAGAACCAGAACAGGTGCTGCATCAGGACCGGATCTCCGCCATAGCGCGGATCGAAGATTCCCAGATGGAAAACTCGCTCAACGGCGACCAGCGCCAGCGTGATGGCGATCACGGGAGTACCGAGCACGAAAATGATGCTCGTGGCATAGGTCGACCAGATAAACAGAGGCAGGCGCATCCAGGTCATGCCGGGGGCGCGCATCTTGTGAATCGTCACAATGAAATTCAAGCCGGTCAGAATCGATGAGAATCCATTGATAAAGATTCCCGTCACCGCCAGGGCCACGTTGCTTGTGGAGTAAAGCGAAGAATAGGGTGTATAGAAGGTCCAGCCGGTATCCAGTCCGCCGCAGATGATCGCGGAAAACGTGAACGCTGCTCCGATCATGAACAGATACCAGCTGAGCAAATTAATTCGCGGGAACGCCAGATCGCGGGCCCCGATCATCAGCGGTACCAGGAAATTTCCTAATGTCGCCGGGATGGACGGAATCAGGAAGAAAAACACCATGATCACGCCGTGCATGGTGAAGAGCTTGTTATAAGTTTCAGCCTGCACCAGATCGCCGCGCGGCGTGAGTAGCGTCAGGCGGATCATTGCTGCGAAGAATCCACCTACAAAGAAAAATAAGGTGATCGCGATCAGGTACAAAATCGCAATGCGCTTGTGATCTTTGGTCAACAGCCAACTTTTGAGCTTATGGCTGATGTTGAGATACGTATTGCGATCATCCTCAACAAGAATATCCGGAATGTGATCGAGCGTGGTCATTGTTTGCTTCTAATACTTTCTACCTTACCAACCTTTGGCCGGGGCCTCCTGGTGTTGGACTGGGAAATTGTCCTGTTCCATCGGCGCTGCATGATTGATTGCGGGAGTTAAAGGCCGATCAGGCGAAATATTAATCTGATTCGCCGGGTTTTGCAGGCTCTTAATGTAACCGATGAGATCAAAGAGCTGTTCCTCGGTGATTTGCCCGCGAAAGCTGGGCATGATGGCGGGATAACCTTTGACGATCTTAGCGCCGGAATCAAGAATCGATTCGCGCAGATAATCTTCATCGGCGGTTACTGTTCCGCCGCCGGCGAGATCAACCTTGGTCATATATAGCCCGGCCAGGGTTGGGGCCTGTACACCGTGGCAGGTTCCGCATCCGAGACTTCCATAGAGACGGGCGCCGTTCACGACTGGGGATTCATTGGGCGTCACACCGGCAAGCCAGGCCTGATATTCTTCAGGGGTTTGCACGATGACGGTGCCGACCATGCCGGAGTGCTGGTTGCCGCAATATTGCGAGCAGAAAAGATGGTATTCCCCGACGTCGGTGGCCTGGAACCAGAGGGTGGTATAGCGCCCGGGGATCACGTCCTGCTTCACGCGGAAAGCGGGGATGAAAAAGTCGTGAATGACGTCCTGGGAAGCCAAAGTGAGACGCACGGGAATATCGGTCGGCACATGCAGCGTATTGATCTCGCGGCGGCCGTTGGGTTGCTGAATCTTCCACATCCACTGCTTACCAATGACATGGATATCGATGGCGTTTTCAGGCGGGCGTTCGATTACGAAATAAAGATGCGCACCCCAGAAAAAGAGCACCATGCAGATCATGAGCGGGATCGCAATCCAGGCGACTTCCAAAGCGATAGGTGCGTGCACGTCGGCAGGTCGATCCAATTCTGAGCGCCGGCGGAACTTGATGGCAAAGACCGCGATCAGAATAAAAATGAGCGCGGAGAAGAATACGGTGATGCCGACCAGCAAGGCATACAGGGCATCGACTTGCGGGGCGATGGTCGAGGCTTCCTGGGGAAATAATGAAAAATGGTGCAACATACAGTTCAATTATTCGGCGGTGCCGTAGCCTCGCCAGTTACTGGAGTTCGATTCTTATCGCGAATAACAAAGAAGCCAATCATGGAGCCAACTGCCAGGATGGTAAGCACTCCGCCAATAGAGAGCATGCGAGTTACCATGACTCCATACTTGCCGGTAGTCGGATCATACTTGCAGCAGAGCAGAAGAATCGCATCGGCGAGACTTCCAATATGGCCTTGCGAAGCTTCGACAAGCCCGAGCCGTAGATCCTCTGGAGCATATTCCAAGCCGTAAAAATACCGCGACATATGCCCATCAGGAGTGAGGAGCATGATGGCGCTGGCATGGCCGAATTGCTGCGTGCGCGTGTCATAGAAATATCGGAAGCCGACTGCATCGGCGAGCTTGTGAATATTGGCTTCATCGCCAGTGAGGAAATGCCAGCCGTCCTGCGAGCCGGGGCGATTATATTCCGTCGTGTATTCGAGTTTTTTGGCCGCCGCAATCTCTGGCGTTTCCGCGGGATTGATGCTGACAAAAACGACATTGTAATCTTTGCCGGCCGTGGTGCTGAGCTCTTTAAGGCTCTTGGTGATCCCATCCATGGTCATGGGACAAAGCATGCTGCAGCTGTAATACACCATCGCCAGAACCACCGGCTTGCCGGGATGGAAATACTGGCCAAAAGTTACCGGGGCACCGGTGGAGTCCTTGAATGGAATATCCAGCGGAACCTGTGCATTAAGCTTTTGATCGATGCCTGCTTTCTGCAAAAGCTGGCTGTTATTGCTCACATAATCCGGGGCTTCGGGATACGCAAAAACGCGTGGCGACATCGTGAGCGCGATAAAAAGAGCAACGAATAACGAGAACATCTGCATTCGCGGTAGAACGGGGACGTATCCGCCCCGTGTCGGGCCGAGGACGGACCGGCTCTTCTGCAAATGAAGATTGCTCAACTTAAGGAGCAACATCAGATGCTCCTCGCTGGTTAGGAATAGACGGGTTCTCGCGCGTTTTCAATGTGCCATCGATGGCAATCTGCTGCATGGCCTCCGTCACAGGAATGTGCACAAAATCCGTGTTTTCGGTACGGCCGTAAGCAGATAGCTCGGCACTGGTGACGCGCTTCATTTCGGCGAGGTCCTGCCAATCAAGATTGGTGTGATAACCCGGAATGCCCTGAATGCGTGGCTCGCGAGGTTGGATTTTCGGAGTCTTGATCGCTGTCTGCGGAGGATTATCCAGGAATCGGCGGTCAATCTCGCCGAAGGCAAAGAAGAGCCAATACACGCCAACGAGAGTGAAGAGCACCACGGCGGCGCCGGCGCTGATCGTGATGGCGATCGCCTTCACTGAGAGATCTGTGGTCTCGTGAAGCTCGCCCTCAGTGTGAGGCTGTGGATGATAATTCGGTTCAGTGGTGTGCATGGTCGCTCAAAACATCGGGAAGACGCGGATCGTTGATAGCCACAATTGGCCTTCGCTTCAAGCCGCCAATGAAGAAGAAAACCCAGATCCCGCCGATGGCAATCGGGGCAACGATATCCATCCAGTTGATGGAGAAGGCAATGGGGTTGGTGAAATTAGTTTGCCGCTGGGAGAACATGGGGATGATGTTCCAATAGACATCGGCAACGCGGGCCACGAGGATCAACAATGAGATCCACACCAGGGCACGAACACTTCGCTTGTTGTATCGCGAAACCAGTAGAGCCAGGGGGATGAAAAAGTGAATCAGAATCAGTAGGCCAGCGAAGAACTCCCAACCGCCGGGGTTATAGTGAATGCCGTTGGCGGGGACGACATAATTGCCGCCGGTAGTGTTAGCGTTGTAGTTACCAGTGAAATTCAATGCACTCATGCCGCGATGCCAGTAGTAATTGGCATCTTCGCGACCGTTGCCGGACCAGGAGATCAGCAACTGTGAGAAGCTCATGTAGGCCCAGAGGATGACGAATGCCATCATCAGGTTGCCCATGTCATGAAACACACCGATGTTGGCGATCTTGTTGAAGGGTTTGTAGCGAGCCAGATAGGCCAAGGCAATGGTAGCGATTGCGAGCGCCGCCAGACCCTGCCCGGCGATGAAGATGAATCCGTAGATCGTTGAATACCAGCGCGGATCGAGCGACATGACCCAGTCATAAACAGCAAAGCTGCTGGTGAAACCAAAGATGACCAGGCCGGGGCCGGAGAGGGTGCGCATCCAGCTGCGAATGCGAGGATTGGCCTCACGATCCTGCCTGAGCGACCAGCGCCGCAGGAAGAAAATCATGACAATCCAGATTGCGAAATAGATAACCGCGCGGATGATCCAAGTCTCGGGGTTGAGCCAGAAGGTATTGAACCACGTGGTGTGAATTTGCTTGGCGACGACTGGATCGGTCCAGTTGTACAGGCTCTTCATGCCGAAGACGACTGGCAGGAAGAAGAGCAACATCAGCCACATGAGCGCCGAGCCGGATTCAAAAATCCGCTGCGAAGCCAGGCCCCATTTTCCGCTGACCATGTGCTGCATCATCAGCATGCCGAAAAGGCCGATGGTGATGCACCACCAGAAGATAAATCCGACCAGATACGCCTGAAACGCCACGACGTGGTTGTCCCTGGTGAAGGCGAAGTATCCGATGATGCAGGCAGCAATGCCGAGCAGGCCGATCAGCAGTGCTGGCATCTGCAAGCGGTCGAGGTCCGGGGCGTTGTATTCAAACGTATCGCTCATTGCGGGGTCTTCTCCGATTGCATATTCACCTGCGCCTGCTGGTCAGCAGTCAGTTTATTAGTCGGATAATGCTGGGAAAGCTGCAGTGCCTTGATGTAAGCCACGATTGCCCAGCGGTCGCGCGGGCTGATGCGGTCGGCATAGCTGTACATCGCGCCATAACCATTGGTGATCACATCATAAAAATGCCCGACGGCGACATTGCGCAGTCGATCGATGTGATACGAAGGTGGGCGAATCATTCCGCGCTGCACGATCATTCCATTGCCGTCGCCCTGGTACCCATGGCAAACCGAGCAATAAATATCAAAGCGCTGCTGTCCACGCTGAAGCACGCCCAGGGTCACGGGGAATGGGAAAGTATCCACCAGTTTTCCGCTGGCGTCTTTGCCCTGGTAAAACGCATGATCTGTTTCCAGATGCCCGCGTGCCACCGTGCCCGGGGGCGGATTGCGCGAAGCGCGCCCGTCCGCGAAGAAATCGCTTGACTCCAGCGGATCAACCCGCGCCTGCCGATGCATTTCATTGCGCTCACAGCCAACAATGAATGCCAGCATCGCCAGACAAGGCAGAATATGAATTAACCGTGCGTTCATTCGGGATGCTCTGTCAGTTCGGCCCGGTCTGCTTTAGGCACCCGGCCCATCGGGACAACGTAAACATCAAAAGGATTTAACGATTTTAAGAATGCTTCGGTCTTGGCAAGATCAAACATCGGATCTTTGGCCTCGACACACAGGAAAAAACGGTCCTGGCTGGCGCGCTCAAACCGCTCAATATTGAATACCGGATGATAAGGCTGCGGCAAACCATTCAGCGCTACCATCCCGAACACGCAGGTCAAGCCACCAATCAAAATTGTGCACTCGAACGTGATTGGAATAAAAGCGACCCAGCTGTCGTAAGGGCGGCCACCTATGTTGATCGGGAAGTGAATCACATTGGCGAAATACTGCATGAAAAATCCGCCAAACATTCCCGCCAGCGCGCCGCACAAGATAAGCAACGGCAGCTTGCTGCGTTTAAATCCGAGCACTTCATCCAATCCGTGCACCGGGAACGGCGAATAGGCGTCGATCTTCCGATACCCGGCGGCGTGCGTGCGACGGCCCGCTTCAAGAACCTGGGCGGGCATCGTGAACTCCGCCATCAGACCGTAAATATTTTCACCGTTCGCCATAAAAATACAGTTTAAATCTCGGAAACATTCGCAGGCGCCATTCCGGTTGGCGTGCCTTGTCGTCCTAGCTTTTTATTGACCATGTCGCGCATTTCAAAGCCGGCAATCATCGGGACAAACCGCGCGAACAGGAACATCATGAAGGTGAAGAATCCGAGTGTGCCCAGGAATACGGCGTAATCCCAGATTGTGGGGTAATACATACCGAAACGGCTGGGCATGAAATCATGATGCAGCCCGGTCACGACGATCACAAATCGCTCCAGCCACATACCTGTATTAACCACCAGCGACATTATAAAAAGCGCTGCGACGTTGGTGCGCACGCGCTTATTCCACAGCAATTGCGGAATCGCGATATTGCAGGCAATTAGCATCCAGTAGACAACTTTATAAGGACCAAACCAGCGGTCCAGAACCATGCTGGTTTCGTAAGGGTTCCCGCCATAGAAGGCCATGAAAATTTCCATGGCGTAGCCGTATGCGACAATCAAGCCGGTAGCGAGCATGATGATCGCCATATTTTCCAGGTGCTTGATCGTCAGAAGATTATGAAGCTTGTAGGCTGCGCGCAGTGGGATCGCCAGCGTGAGCACCATGGCGAATCCGGAATAGATCGCACCAGCGACAAAGTAGGGTGGAAAGATGGTCGTATGCCAACCCGGCACGATAGCGACGGCGAAATCCCAACTCACCACGGTGTGTACTGACACGACTAGGGGTGTGCACAGGCCGGCGAGGATCACGGAGATAATCTCATAGCGCTGCCAGTGCATCGCACCGCCGCGCCAGCCCAGGCAGAGCATGCCATAGATAATCTGTTGTATCTTGTTGTTCGAGCGATCGCGGATCGTCGCCAGGTCAGGGATCAAGCCGACATACCAGAACAGCAGCGAAAGAGTTGCGTACGTTGAAACCGCGAATACGTCCCAGACCAGCGGCGAACGGAACTGTGGCCAGATACCCATCGTGTTGGGATAAGGCAGCAGCCAATAAGCGAGCCACGGACGACCCGTGTGCAGCAGCGGGAACATGCCCGCACACATTACGGCGAAGATCGTCATCGCCTCGGCGAATCGGTTAATGCTGGTTCGCCACTCCTGGCGAAGGAGCAAAAGAATCGCGCTAATCAGTGTGCCGGCGTGGCCGATACCGATCCACCAGACAAAGTTGATGATTGCAAAACCCCAGGCAACCGGAACGTCAATGCCCCAGATACCGACGCCTCGGTAGAACAGGTACGCCACTGCGATCATCAGCACATTCACGATCGCAAAGCAGACCAGAAAGCCTAGGATCCACCCCGGGCCGGTCTTGCGCACCAGCACGATGTCGGAAATATGATCCGTTACTGTCGTGTAAGTCTGATGCCCCAGCAGCAGCGGCGAGGGCTCGGTCGTGGCGAGGATGGAAGATGATTCATCGCTCATGGCGGTACTTTAATTATCCTTCTTCTGTCTTGATCGGATAGAACAGCGGCTTGGACTCCAGCGATGGATTCGGATTGCGGAAACGGCTCATGTAGCTCGTGCGCGGCTGTGTGTTGAATTCAGTCAGCAATCCAAAGCTCTGCGGCTGATTCTTGAGTTCATTAATTCGCACGGGCTTTTGATCGGCGCGACGATAGTTCATATCGCCGAAGACCAGCGCCTCCGTCGGGCACGATTGCTGGCAGGCCGTCTGCAATCCCATCATCAGATCATGGATAACATTCTGTTGCCGCTTGGCTTCATCCGGGTTGTATTCCGGATTAGTCCGCCCATCCACAGTCTGTTGCGCCAAGGCCGAGTCTCGCGCCACTTCGGCGCGCTTTACGTCAATGCGCGTGATGTCAATTCGCTGTATGCAGTACGTGCACTTTTCCATCACGCCACGCTCGCGAACGGTGACCAGCGGATTGCGTACCATCTTCAGCGATGGAGTGTAATAGTCGTTATAACGGAGGAAGTTAAACCGTCGCACTTTATAGGGGCAGTTGTTCGAGCAATACCGCGTCCCCACGCAGCGGTTGTAGGTCATTTCATTGATGCCCTCGGCGGAGTGAGTGGTCGCGTTCACGGGACAAACTTCTTCGCAGGGTGCATGCTCGCACATCTGGCACATCACCGGCTCAAACACGGTGATAGGATTGCTCTCATCGCCAAAATGCCAGGAATCGATGCGAATCCAATGCATCTCGCGATAGCGGCTTACCTGATCTTTACCAACAATGGGGCCGTTATTTTCCGATTGGCAGGCCATGACGCAGGCATTGCACCCCACGCATGCGTTGTCATCGACTACCATCCCCCAGCGATGTCCATGGGCGTAGTCAAATTCAGGATATAAAGACAGCCGTACATCTTTTTGTCTATTCTCAATGCCCGGAACGTAACCTTCCTGCTCCGGATATTCCGCGTTCCCCGAGGCAAATTCCGTCCCCGAGTAAAAGCGCACCAAGTCAAGACCTTCTGGATTCTGGTGCAGCTGTGTTGAAGAAAGCGGATAGCGTCCCTTGGCTGGTATGGCTGTTACAATTGTGTAATTCAGATTCCCCGCTTTTCGCAGTGGATAAGCGTTGAAACCAAGGTTGTCCATTGGCTCGACGCCGCCGATTGCTTTGACGTTCTTTCGCCCATACCCGAGCGTCAGGGTAATGCAATCATTCGCATGGCCCGGCACCAGCCAAACCGCCACGGTCATGCTCTGCTCGCGACCAGCACCATCGACATACTTGAGTTGCAGCAGGCTCTCACTATCGACTCCAAGCCGATCAGCCGTCGCCTTGCTCATCAGCGCTGCATTATCCCACACCAGCTTTGTAATTGCCCGGGGCAATTCCTGCAGCCAGCCATTGGTTGACCAGGTTCCATCCCAGATTGCTGGATCAGGCGGCAGGGAAACTTCCAACGCATCTTTCGCGGTTGCTTGCGCTTTAGCGTTATTTAACGCACTTGCATTAAATGTGACGTCAACAGTTGCCGGCGCGGCTCCCAGACCAACGCCTTTGCACAGCGCGGTTTCCCAATCATCGTCCTTGACATCCTTCCAGCTATTGCGGATCAGTTCCTGACCTGTGCTGGTGATGTCACCGGATAATAATGCAAAAAGCTCATGGGCACTTTTGCCTTGATATAATGGCAGAATCAACGGCTGAATCGTCGCAACGGTTCCATCATACCCTCGCGCATCCGACCAGCTTTCCAGAAAATGGCTGGCTGGCAAATGCCAATGACAATACATGCTCGTCTCATCGTAATAGAGACCTGAGCGTATCTTCAGCCGGACCTTATCCAGCAGCTCTACAAAATTCAGATCCGCCGGTGCATCATATGCTGGATTTCCATCCATGATGAACAGCGTATCCACGTGCCCGGCGTTCATGTCCGTAGCAAGTGCACGGATTGATTCCACATGATCCACGGGATTGATATCCACCGGATCGGTGTAAATTACTGTCTTACCTGCTGCACCTAATTGCTGGTTGATCGCGTGCGCCAAGGCATGGACCGAAGCTGGCTGATTTCGCCCCGGAATCACCAGCGCCGATGCGCCGGCTTGCTTGAGATCATCAATGACCGCTTGCACAAACTGCGTGCCCCGATTCCCACCTGCGCCCTCAGACATACTGGCCGCTTCGGGCGCTGTCACGCCCGCCACACCTAATCCGGCCGCCACGGCTCGTGCAAAATCTTCAATCTGCGAAGGTGGTAATGCCAGCCGATGATCCGCCATCGCTCCTGTCGGAGTGTAATTCGTTTCGACCATGTACATTCGGTTCATGGTCGCATTGCCGGATTCTACATAAGTCGGATTCTGCCAATCCGATTCGATCACTTCGCGAACGACCGGCTTTTTCTTGTCAGGCCTTCGCAAGCGCCGGCCGTTCACAAACTGCCGTGCGTAAATCAGACTCCCCTGCTCATCCACGCAGAAATTCGAATCGAGCGACAATATCCGCGAAGCCTGATCAAAGCGATAAACCGTATTCACCGCGCGCCCGAACGACGCGATGGATGCCTGGCGAGCGCCGTGATTTGCACAGGCTTCCCAAACATGCCATTTGGCATTGGGATATGCTTTCTGGAACTCGGCGATCTGCTTCGCCAGCGTTGGCGAAGAACTCGGCGTCATCAGGAAATACAACCCACGGCCATCCGTGGCTTTGAAATTCCTCATCTCCTTGAGAATTTCCACCTGAAACGTCGACCAATCCGTTGCCTGCCCTGCATAGGTTACTATCTGCGCCCGCTCTGGATCGTAAAGCTGCAGTACCGAAGCCTGACCAATTGCTGTAGAGGAGCCAAGGCTCGCCGGATGATCCGGATTTCCATCTACCTTGGTCGGGCGCCCTTCATTGGCGGTCGCGATCATCGGCCAGGCGTGCCCGTCAAACGGCATCGCCGTCGCGTAGTACATGGGCCGCCCTGGCAATAGATCATTGGGCGGCTGCACGTACGGAACAATCGCTTCTTCCGGATATTTAATGCAACCCGCCGCCCCCGCCAGCGCGACTGACGCTCCCATAATCTTCAGGAAATTTCGCCGGCTCACCGGATCATGCCATTCACTCGCGCCCGGCGCAAATTCCCGGTGCATGTGCTTCTCAAACGCCTCGTTCTGCGCTCGCTCATCCAGATTGCGCCAAACCAGCGGGGTCGTTTTCACCGCTGTCGCTACAGCATCTTCATCAACATGTTTATGCGGACAAGACATTTGCTTTTTCACCGGTAGCGGCAATTCATTGCCACTGAATTATTTTTAATAGTGACACACCGAACAGTTAATCAATTGACGCTTATTGACGTTATATTTCGCTACCAATTCCGCTCCCAGCTCCGCCTGATTCGACGGCTGCTGATACTTCATATTGAACACCTGATCGCGAGGCCGAATCTGTGCCTCGGGATTCTTATGACACCCAATGCACCAGCTCATTTCCAGCGACTGATTCTTCCACATGAGCGGCATCTGATCCACCTGCCCATGGCAGGCACTACAACCAATTCCTTTGGCAATGTGGATTGAGTGATTGAAGTGAACGAAATCTGGCAATTGATGGACGCGATTCCAGCGGATTGGCGTATTGGTCCGCCAGCTCTCCCGGACGGGCTCCAGGATCGAAGCGTTGGTCCAGATCTGCGAATGGCAGGTCATGCAAATCTTGGTGGCTGGAACTCCGGCAAAAGGCGAATCCTCAACCCCAGTATGGCAGTACCGGCAATCCAGCCCCAGGCCCCCAACGTGGTGCTCATGGCTGAACGGTACCGGCTGTGCCCGCGGCACATCTTCCTGCGTGATATACGGGGAGCGAACCACTCCACCGATAATGAATCCGATTAGTCCCAGCGTAATGACCGCGCCAAGGATTGATCCCTTGGCGACTGTGTTCATGCTGGGATGAAATATCTGGGCCATTGAAAGTGGCGGATGTTAGCGGGCGGCACAAACGGCTTCAAGACCGCAGCTAACGCTTCCTACTCCCTTGATTAAACCATCTCTTCCATGACTACGAGTTGCGGATCATGTACTTTTTTTTCCCGGTATCAAGAGGTAAAACCAAAAATTTTTTTTCTCACGCATTTTTAGCAAATTTCTTTTAGTTGTATTTATTCCCATGTATTCTGCGGTTTGGGGGATTGGATTTTATGGGGTGCGAAATATTTTGAATGCGGAATGAAAATGAGGGTAAGGAGCTAGCCATTGAAGTAGCTAGCCCGCAAGCAATGTCCATCGCGTAGATTTTCTGGTTGTGAGATGGGGTCTTAAATAATGTCTTCTGTTCTGCATTCTGGTCCGCCTGCTGACTCTGTCGCTCCAATGCTTTATCATGTGCTCAACATTTTCATCAAGAGGAGCATTCACATGCCAAAATCGCGTTGGATCATCGCAGTTATCTCCCTCACATCGTTCATGGGTTGCCGATCAAACAAACCCGCCCCCCTGCCGCCACCCGCTACTCCTTATACCGCCGAGCGATTGCAGGCTGAATTCCAGCAGATCGATCCATCCGCGCGCGTCGGCCTTGTTGATGCCGTCATCAAGAGCGATCAGCTCGTCGCGGTTTCGCACCTCGATCCTGCCAGTTTCCATCGCGGCGAAAGCATCAGCTTCATGGACAGCAATAAAAACCTGATCGCTGAAGGCACCGTCGTTCGCACCGTCGACGATCTGCTCATCGTGCACTACGCCGACGAATCCCGCCCTCTTCGCAAGGGCGACCTGGCTGTGAAAGTCAAAATGTAATCAGCAAAAGATAAAGCCCACGGCCGCGCCGTGGGCATTTTCATTTAAAAAAAGAACCGCAAGGACGCCTCTCCGGCTCGTCCCTGCGGTATATAGCAATTCAATTTTTGAACAGCAATCAATACGTGTTGTACGCTATACCCCTGCTGTCCTGCAGCGAGGGATCGAGATTCGCAGTAACCGCTCCGGTGGTGGCATTATAAAACCAGCCACCCGCTGACGCGCCCGATGTCCCCGAGCTGCCGTCAACAAAACTACTGGCGCCCTTATATCCCGTGCCGCCAAGAGGCAGCGTTGGAACTGTTCTCAGATAAGGGCCGTACACGTACACCGTGCTCTTAGTCGATGACGTATTTCCGGCATCATCCGTATATTCCGTCAACTGCGTAGTAACTGTTGCCAGCGCCGGGAATGCACCATTGTGTTCTGATGCATACAAATCCAAAGCACTCCGAAGCTCCGCCAGATCGCCCGACATTGCGGAATCCGATGCCCCTTGAGCTCCGCGGCTCAACCGGGGGATCGCGATCGCGCCGATGATGGCGATGATCACGACCACGATCACCAGTTCGATCAGGCTGAAGCCCATGCGACGAGTAGCTTTTTTACGCCTCAACATATGCTGCTCCTCTACCAGGCCTCAAATCACCCGATCTGCCCTACACATTTAGTAAGAGCTATAGGCAGTACCGGTGGTATCTTCTATGCTGCTATCGATATTGGCCTGCACGACGCCGGTGTTTTTGTTGTAGAACCACGCACCGGGAGTGGCGCCAGTATTCCCGCTGGTACCGTCGACGACTGTGTCGGTTCCCTTAAATGTGGCGGGACCAACCGGCAGGGTAGGGATGCTGCGGAGATAAGGCCCATAGATATGGGTTGTGTCCTTAGCCGCCTGGGCATCGCCTGAATCATCTGTGAATTCAGTCAAAGCATTGGTGCTGGTGACCAGGTCAGGGAAATTATTGTTGTGCTCGCCGGCATAGAGATCGATGGCGCTGCGAAGCTGCGCGAGATCGCCTTTAAGGGCCGAATCCGACGCGCCGGCGGCACCGCGGCTCATGCGCGGGATCGCGATTGCGCCAATGATGGCGATGATCACGACAACGATAACCAACTCAATCAAACTGAACCCACGACGACGTGAATTCTTCTTGGTCTTCTTGCTTGTCTTACGGGACATGATAATGCTCCCCGGAAAAAAACATTCACACTTTCAGAGCAACGCTGCTCTTCTCTTTGCATTACTTCGACGGCGTAAACGTGTGACTTAATCATTCAAGGGGTTTATCCCCAAGCAAAGCGCAAAATCTGCGATGTAGACAGGGATTATGGGGCATCGAGCAATACAGGACGTGAGACATCGCCTGACTAGGCAATGGAGGAGAGAAAAGTGTGAATGTGATAACGTGTGAAAGTGGGAAAAGGTATACCGAATAGAGCTTCAGGCGGTTTTTCGCGGACTAGGCAGCCCGGACATTCAATTTGCGCCAAGCGCG
>DASXDR010000150.1:0-19771 GCA_036490535.1 Tepidisphaeraceae bacterium
TCGAGCGATTCTTCTGCCGCATCCGTCGCTGCCGACGCGTGGCCACGCGATATGAAAAAAAGGCCGCCAACTTCGCTGGATTTATCTACCTGGCAGCCTTTGTCACTGCAGAGAAATGAATGTCCGGGCTACCTAGAGCGGGCTGCAAGTCGGTGCACACACGACGCGCACAGCGTAGGGGTGCGGCTACAGGGAATATATGTGTGCACTAACCTGCAACCCGCTCTAATATAAGAGCGTTGGGAAAAACCAAGCCCAAGGATAGCTATCCGTGGGCTTTTTTACATCAGAGATTCTGTGTGTAAAAACAGTCCCTGCGAGTTTATTCTAAATCGAACGAGGTCATTCGCTCTTCAAATGGCCGCCAAATCGCACGAGGAGATCGGCTGAACCTTTCGGGTTGCTCCAGATGATCATTTCATTGTGGTGCTGCAGCTTAAGACCGGAATTCGCCTGAACTTCGCTGATCTCTCGCATTTGTGGATCGCGGAGACAAATGCGAATTTCAACTGGTGCCTGGCGGTTCGGGCAATCCAGATGCACTTTGATCGATCCGTCTTCCTGCGGCTCCAATCGATAGCTGGTTTTCCCGAAATATGTCGTCGCATCTTTGATCGCGACGTGCTTACCCGCCTCCAGCCAGGCGCGCGGGATTCCCTGCCCGATCCAGAGCGTCTGCCCATCCTCGCGCAAAAGCATATCGCGGAGCAGGCGAAGTTGCTGCGTACAGGAATAAGTATGCGGAAGCGTATATTGATTCTCTCCGCTCTTGATCATGGTGACTTCCACCGGCGAGTAAGTATCACGAGTCATTCCGAAAGCCAGGAAGGACCAGAATCCGAGCAGGGTATTCCTGATCTGCCCCTGTTCCATTTCGTTAACCAAATAGCCATACGTGTACGCATGGTCGATTCCTTGATCGAATGCGCATACGCCAGCAATAAGCCCCTGGCGGTTTTGGAGCATATCGGTGATGAGTGAAGCGGTCTTTCCGCCGGGAGGGAGGATATCGGTAGCCAGCAGGGGGCTAGCCACGAGCCCCCAATAATCCCCGCCCAGATACCTCCCCATCTTCAGCAGTCGGTGGGTATCAGGCTCCATGGGCAATAGCGTGGCCCCATCGTGATCAAACGTCGCCGCGGCCATGGAATCGCGAAGATCCTGTGCGTATTGCTCACCCTCCGCGGAAATTTTCCCTGCCTCAGGATTGCCAATGTCCGCCAGCGCCCTGCCGCACTCAATCATTCCTTCGGCACACCAGGCATTGCCCAGATAATTGTAGGTCGGCGATGGATAATCATTGTAAGGGCGGAATTTGATAATCCCCTTGAGCATCCCGCCTGTGGGGGCCTGGCTGCGTTGCTCGATCAACCAATCGCATTGCTTGACGATCGCCGGCTCAACTTTTTTCAGCCAGGCGCGATCTCCCATCATCTGATAATGTCTGGCGAGCGCCGCCAGGAAGCTACCCGGGTCGCAGAGGCCACATTCCTGGGTATAGAGTCCATCGGGCTGTTGGAAATGGATCTGTGCCGCCAGGGCATTGGCAGCGTACTGATGAAAACCGTATTGGTCCATCGCCATCGTGTGCAGAGACACGCTGTAGCCGAACATCGTTTCATAGAACCCAGCGCCATCATGCGGTTCGACCCAGCCATTGATCGTGTCCGTATTGAGCAATGAATAAGCGATCCATGCACGGTAGGCTTCCATCACGCGCTCGTCCGGCAGATCAAAACAGGCCGCCGGCGCGAGCCGCTTTTGCCAATATTGAGCGGTCTGGTTCCATTTGGAATCAAACTCCTTTTGGCTGACCAATTGACACGATTCAGGTTTGGGAAATTCAAATTTCACGCACCATGAAGCCTGGTCCTTTTGATCTTCAGGACGCTTGAAGATTTTGCGATGCTTTTCCTGATCCCACACCAACGCCGCCTCTGCGGGCAGGGGAGTTCCAGCCGTTTGGCCGCTGGCGGTGAGCCGCGCGTAAGCAATAAGTGGTTTGGTCACACTAAAATCTTCGGACCAGCCGAAGATTTGCAGTTGATATTGCACCCCATCCATCGTTCGCCTGAGAGTGATCAGCGGCAAATATCCATTGAGAAGCCGTCGCTCAAATGGATGTCCTTCCAGACCCAATGGTTTGGGCGAATCGCCCACTTCAAACCAAGTCAGCGGATCGGTCCACGGGCTGACATCGATTCGGCCCAGCCAATCCACGCCGATGTCCAGCGGATGATCGGCTACGCCGACAATTTCCCGCGGGCTACGGAAGGGCGGATAGTAGCCAACGATTTGTTCGTAGGTAGGATCCTGGGCGCTCTTTTTTAGCAGTTCGTTAACGGGTTCTTCCTGCGGATTTTTCACCGCTTCGATCTCCGCGGGCGTCAACGTGAGATCGTTCTCAGGGGTTGCTTCAACCTGGAGATCATCGATCGCACCGCTGCGCTGTTCGGCGTCCGCCGCCAAGCCTGCTCCAAACGGTTTGTCGTAATCTGTATACGCGATACCAGCGATGATTAATTTAGGCGCGCCTTTAAATAAAGCCGGCCGGAGAATTGACCTCATGGTGATTTCCGGCGTGCTGTATTGAAAACTGACATGGTCCTGGCCGAGCTGAATCCTCACCACATGCCGGCCATTAAAATCAACGCCGCGATGATCTACTTCCTGAGGTTTTCCATTCACAACTGCAATGCTGTAAAACCGCCCGAAGGGCGTGGGCGAAATCTTTCCGACCGCGCACCAGTTGTTCTTGTCCCACACCAGGTAAATCGCCGCCCAGCGCGCCAGATCGGCCGAGACGGTGATATTGTCGCGCTGGTTGGTGCGCTGGATCATTGATTTACCGCCCGGTCCAGCCGCAAACGTTACCCAACCATCCTTCACGACAATTGTGCCATTGCCAGCAACGGTCTTTTGCCAGGGTTGCTGGATTTCATTACCGTTAAAATCCTCCTGAATGATCGGTTCGGCCGCCTGGACGACGCCGCTCAGAAAAAGACACAACATCAGGGCCGATACCATTCTCATTTGCGCTCCTCAGCCAGTAAGTGATTCAGAACATTGCGAGTAATTTGCGAACATGCTTGATCGACCAGGACCGACGCGGTCCAGGTGATTGAACCCACCGAGAAAACCGCGCCTCCTTTGCCTGTTTCGTGATAGACAATTTCCGCTCCCCCGTTGTTTACGTTGGTCCCCCGCGCTAGCGTCCTAAGTCCGCGCGGAGAATAGGCAGTGATCTTGTCTGTCTCATGACCCGAAGCCCCGCCGGGACAGCGCTCATGCAGGCTGTGCATTCCAAACAGATCGCCGTTGTTCAATCGCGTTTCAGAAAAGATCCAATGGTCTGCAGCCAGGACTTGATAAGGCGCCGACGTTGCTGCGCCGGCCTCGGTAAACACAACCCCCAGCAGCGCCGCCGGCGAAATGCCTGTGGTAAAATGCATCCTGCAATCGCGCGCCTCGCCGGTCGCCGGATCATTAAACGCTACCCCCGGTGGCGCCGGCAGCCAGTTTTTGCAGCGCATCGCGGTTTCAGTTGGATATTCAATTTCGCAATCGATCCCGTTACCTCCGAGATACATCAGTTTTCCCCCGCGTGCAAAAACCCATTCCCGGACGCGCTCAAATTGCCGGCGCGACCAATATTCCGGATGCGTGCTGATGATCAGCACTTGATATGCATCCAAATCGAGCACCCCTTCATCCAACTGACGATCGGAGTAAAAATCGTATTCAAACCCTTCGCGCTCCAACCAGGCGAGCAACCGCCACTCCGCCTCCGCCAGATGGCACGCCTGCCGTCCGCGAATCGGATCGGTCGGTTGGACAGATCGCGGGATATGGTTAAAAGGCTCAGGCCGGTCGAACGACAACGGAGCGTATTGCTCGTTGGCGAATTGCCAGACACTTCGTATTTGGCCGTTGAATCGACCCAGGTCCAGCCGAGCGTTGACGGTCGGTTTCTCTGGCAATCGATCGGCATTAATGTAGTTACTTCGCCCTCCGAAATTGTTGTAAGCATTCCAGGTATTGGTCGACGCCAGCACAGCAATCCGCGCTGCCGGCTGCTTCGGCGCCACCACCCATGGAAAACTCAGGAATCCGCCCGAAGGCGTCTCGGCATGAAAATAATACAACCCCGACTTTTCCGGGGCCGAAATGCTTAAGGCTTCTCGGTTATATCCATGCCGGTTCCAGTCCACACCTGTTGTGGTGAAATCGCCGTCTGGCAATATCCGCAAATTCGACAGCGGGCCATGCTCATCGAGCCACCCGATCGCCCGCACTTGTTCTTTCTTCCATCCATACCTCCAGAGAGTCAAATGATAAGACCCGGGCGCGTGCACTCGATATTCTGCCCGCTCACCCGCGCGCACCCATTTGGGCCAGGCATATCCATACATGGCATCAGACAGCATTCGGAAATGAAGGGGCTTGTGCGCAGCGATCATGACGGACATCGTTTTGGAACCGTACCCGTGTTTCGCCAACGTAACCCGATATTCTCCTGCAGCGAGTTGCGCGTGGATTGCGCCACGCGGCGTCGAGTGAACCACGGCAACAGTTTGATCTGCACGCTCAAACTCTGCCACGACGCCGCACAGGGCAAGATAATTCTCGTCGCTGACATATCCGATCAATGGATCCATAAAACGCTCTGTCTCTGGAAAGAAAGTAGACCAGATCGATTATACTACCAATTGTTATTGTTAACAAAAAGAGTTAATTTATGATAACAAAAATTGGAGCGTATATGGGCGGAAATTATCAAATATTTCATCTATCCGCGCGCAGGTTAGCGCTGATTCTTCTAATTTGCCTCTTGTCGGCAACTGTTGCCTCCGCCGCAAAAACGCCGTCCCCTACGGTACGCATTAGCGCCTGGTACTGGCTCAACTCCGCTCCAAAAGAACAATGGAAAAGCGATTTCGCCAGGATGAAGCAGATGGGATTTACCGATGTCTTGATATGCTGGGGCGTCGATATTTCTGCTGTTGCAACACGCAAGGCAGACACCAGGCAAGCCCTCCAATGGGCCAACGAAGCCGGCATCGGCGTTTATCTTCTCATCTGGCATCCCAACGCAAATAGCCTGCCGCGCAATCCAAAATTCATGCAGGTCTCTTCTACCGGCCAGCAACTCGATTCCTTCGATGTTTTCAATCCCGCCTGGAGATCCACTCAGTGGAAGAATTACCTGAGCGACGTGGTGAGAACTTATCACGACGAACCGGCGCTTCGCGGCTATGCGTTTGACGATTCATTTGACGGACCGGCTTATTCTTACGGAGATTATGAGAAGCATGCCTTCGGTGAACCGCTTCCGACCAGGCCCGGAGAGCCGCGCTGGGATGAATGGGTGAAAATTCGCCAGGGATGGTGGGAAGACTGGGCAAAAGATACGGTTTCTTACATCCGTGCTGCCGATCCCGACATGAGCCATGAGATCTATATTGAAGACATCGTCTCCAGCATTGCCGACCCCAAATTGGCGGCCAGCCATGGACTGGATTTTGCGCGCGTGGCAAAGCATTTCGATTCCGTCGGCGGCTATGACGAGCCAGGGTGGACCGATGCTTCCGATTCCAACGCCCAGGTCGCCAAGGCAACAAGCAACGATATCGACAGCATCCGTTCGATCGTGGGCCCGGATAAGAACATTACCTACACCTTCTGGTGCGCCAACGCCGCCGAGGAACGTAAGCTAGGCCCCGCGGTCCATCCCACGGCCTTGGAAATTAAAGTCGTCTGCCAGGTGGCGTTGAAAAAAGGAATTCGCCATCTGGATATGTACGGATATCGCATCGGCGATTACGAAGTCGGCAATCAAGATCCAACCAAAGTTGTCCCTCCGGAACCGTCTCCCTATGAATTAACGGGGCAATTTCCTCGCAAATTTCTCTGGGACCGTTTAAACATTCAGAAAGAACTTGGCATTTATCTCCGCGGGCTGAATTCGCAAAAGTGATTTTAGAATCGCGATCCTCTGTGAACAAATCCGCGGGATTCGTTCGGACTACGCCAGCGCATCGCGTTCGCCGCGATTAAAATGCGCCCGAAGCTCATGCACTCCCCGCTCAGCGTCGCGCTTTTTCATCGCATCGAGAATGGACCGATGCTCTTTCTCAGTCAGTGTGAAGTCTTCAGGATGGGCTCTGCTCTGGGCGATTTTGCGGTGAAACAGCGGAATGCGCGATCGTTGGTACAACTGCGCCAGCCGAGTGTTGCCGGCTGCTTCAATTAACAGATGGTGGAAACGCAAATCCGCTTCATGCGCCGCCGTCAGGTATCCCTTTTTCACAAAATTCGCAAAGTCATCGCAGGTCTCGGCAAGCCCCTTGAGCTGCTTGGGTGTCGCCCGCTGACAGGCCAGAGCAAAAGCAGCCGTCTCCAGAATTTCACGGACTTCGCGAATTTGCCTGATGTCGGCATCGCTCATCTCCGACACGAAAAAGCCCCCGCGTTCACCCTGCCGCACCAATCCTTCGCCTAGCAATCGCGTCAGGCTCTCCCGGATCGCGGCGCGATTTACGCCCAGGCGCTCGGCCCAGAATTCCTCCACAATCCGCTCACCCGGCGCAATCTCGGCAATGAGAATGCGATGGCTCAATTCGTTATAGGCCTGCTCGGTTTGCGTTCGTTCCGACATTACTTTACGCCTTCTAGCACAAGACCAGCACCACGATTGCCGCGATGCCAACGATGATACCGGCGATGCCAGCCGGGTTCACGTGCTCTTTGAAAATCAAAACGCCCGCCAATACGACTAGGAATAAACTTCCGCCATTGGCCACCGGGTACGCCACCGAGCCCGGCACGCGTTCGAGCGCTTTAACAATGCAGATGTTTCCCGCCACGCTGGCAACTCCCATCGCCGCCGACGTCACAACTTCGCGTCGATGTGGCTTACCTTCCTGCATCGCATTGGCTGCCGCCATGACCAGACAACCCGCGGCATACAACACCACATAGAACTGCCACGCATAATCCCCGCCGCCCCATTCCACCAGCACTTTCTGGCTCGATGCCGCCAGGCCATTGGCTAAAAAAGCCAGCAGAATCAGTGGCAGCCACAGCGACCGCGCCGCCATCGTCACCGCCGCAGGCGCATCTACTACAGCGACTGAACCCTGGACTTCCACGTCCGGCGGAGCAGGCGCCGGCATGATCTCGGTTCTCTCCGACCCAGCACCAGCGCGGTCCGCTCCGCTTCTCTCCAGATCGCGCTTTTTATCCCACCACAACAGCACGATCGCCCCGAACACCATCAAAATCCCCACGCCCTTGCCTACCGTGACTTTTTCCCCATACACCAGGATCGAGAGCAGCATTGGCACGGACACGCAGAGATTAATGACCAGCCAACTCGTCGAAATTTTTCCAAAGCGCAGGCTCGCCTGAAACGCGAACAGCGCCATCGATGACATAAACCCCGCGACTGCTCCCATCACCAGCACCTTGCCCGGCGCATGCAGCCCGCGCGAATCGAAAAGGGCAGCATATGCCCCGGTAAAAACCGTCCCCCACATCAGCAGCAGCATGGTGATCATGCGCGGACGGCACGCGGGATGATCGGCTACCTTGTGAAAAATTCCCAGAAGCCCAAATCCCGCCAGCGATGCAACCAGCAGCAGATATCCGATTGTCACATTTACTCCCAATCATCGGATACTGTGCGCGCAATCGCTTTTCCGCGATTCACATTGCCGTCCAGCCGCCATCCACCGGCAGCACAGCTCCAGTCACATAAGAAGATTCATCTGACGCCAGAAACAGCGCGGCGCTGGCGACTTCGACCGGCTCGCCCTGCCGGCCTAGAAAGGTATTTTGGATCTGGTACTTGTAGCCTTCCTCTCCTGCCTTGGGCGAATAGGCCACGCGGATCGGACCGGGACTCAGAACGTTTACGCGCACATTGTGTTTTCCATAGTCGCACGCCGCGCTGCGCGCAAAGCCAATCAATCCCGCTTTCACCGTGGTATAGCTGACGGAGTTAGGACAGGCGACCATCCCCTGGATCGAAGAAGTCACGATGATCGAGCCGCGCTTCTGGCGGATCATCCACGGCAAAACCGCCCGCGTGAAGCGCTGCGTTCCCAACAGCGTTGCATGCAAACATCCATCCCATTCTTCATCCGTAGCATTCACGACATCGTGCCATCGGCCAATATAGGCAGCGTTATTACACAACACGTCGATCCGGCCGAAGCGCTCCGCAGCCATTTTCACGGCTTGCTCGATCTCCGATAACGATCCAATATCCACGCGCGCAAATTCCGCCTGGCCCCCCTGCTCGCGAATTTCCTCGACCGTCCGGCATCCACCTGCTTCGTCGATGTCCGTCACCAGCACCCATGCGCCTTCTTCGGCAAAGCGCCGGCTGATGGCTCTGCCAATCCCATTGGCTGCGCCGCTGATTATCGCCACTCTATCCTGCAACCGCTTCATCCAAATGCTCCTCGCGCGGCGACTATTTTTGTTTCATCGAGAGAGCCTGAGGCCCCAAGGCCTCCAGCTCCTCAGCGCAGATTTCCACGCCGAGCCCATTACCTTCCGGAACAAATACATGGCCGCGGTCGAAACGCACCGGTTTGGAACGGGGCTTGATCGCGTAGTATAGCGGCCCCAGGATATCTACCGGGAATTTCGCCACCGTCACATTCGCACACGCCGCCGCCAGGTGACACATCGCCGCCGTCCCAATATCCCATTCCAAGTTCGATCCCAGATGGCAACCAATCCCCGCGCGCCCCGCCATCTCGCAGATTTTTTTAGATTTCAAAATCCCCCCATTCTTGCCGGGATAAATACTGATAAGATCCGCCGCTTTTTTGGCAATCACCTGCTCCGCCTGCCAGACACTGAAGACTGACTCATCCGCCATGATCGGCACTCCCACCGCCTGCTTCACGCGAGCCATGCCTTCGATATCCCACCTGGGCGTAGGCTGCTCGACATATTCCAATCGATAAGGCTCGTAGCGTTTGGTTTCCCGAATCGCCTGCTCGACAGTCCAGCCTCCATTCACATCCACATTCATCCGCACCTTCGTTCCCACGGCTTCGCGCACCGCGCGCACGCGTGCTAGATCCCTTTCCGGGTCTGGCCCTACCTTTAGCTTTATCGCAGTAAACCCCTCCTTCACTTTCGTCGCTGCAATATTGGCTGCATCATCCGGCTCGCGCAAACCAATGCTGAATTTAATCGGTATTTCCAGCCTATTCTTCGCCCCACCCAACAATTCATAAACCGGCTTTTTCTGCTGTTTCCCTGCCAAATCCAGTAGCGCCATTTCCACCGCCGCCTTGGTAAATGGATTATCAATAATTCCATCCATTTCCTGCGCGATCGCCTCGATATCTACCGGATCCCGCCCCATCAGCATCGACACAAAATAATCCTGGATCAACGCCAGCGCCCCGCCCTGGGTTTCGCCACTCCAAACCGGCACTACCGTGGCCTCTCCCCATCCCACTAACCCTCCATCCGTCTCTATCGCCACAACAACGTAACGCGATACCGCATGCGCTCCTGCCGAGGAGACGATATAAAATTCCGGCTTCACGGCCAAAGTAATTGGAAACATTCGAATCTTGGTAATTTTCACTTCTTCATTCCCGTCGCTTTTAGTCAAACCATTATCACTCGTACGCCAATTTCGTCAACAAAAAAATCTTGTTTTTGTTTACATTGTTTAGTAGACATCTATACTAATTGAGACGCAAAGCAGATGAGTCGACGATGCGGAGATCCAGCGAGGGATTTCTATCTATCACAAGCTTCGGCATATCGAAATTGATCACAGATCTAACAAGAGCTCTTATGGGCACGATCAATTTTCACGTGAGGCATGTCATTCCCCGTGAAGAGTTAAATCCAGAGCTCGGGTTTCTTCAAGAGTACGAATCTCGCAACCGAAGGGATCATTTCGTTTCCATTCGAGGGCGCGCATCCACTGGCGATTCGCTCTCACTTTTTTGAATTTGAAGAAGAGCCCGGTCACACGCGCTTCGCCTGGGACCTCCATCCCGGAAAAGAATATTCGATCATCCTCACAACCACTGTCGGCCTTTGCCGGTATCGCCTCTATGATAAAATTGTTGTCACGAGTACTCTAATTCGCACCTCTTCCATCCGTTTCCTAGATTTGCCTCCAGTATTGAAGGTTGCAAATGAGAGGTTTCCGCAATCCTGATGGCCAGGTTGTTCTTATCACTCCAAAATGCAATTGCAAAACGGTTCTCCGTTACTTTCGGCGGATATGTCGCTAGCGTGAATCTTCCCGTAAAATCTTTCGATACATTCACTTTGGATACTCAATTGCCGAATTCATGCGAATACCGAGATTGTCATGCCATAAAGAATCCAAGATCATTCCTCTCATTGAAAAACGAGTATGAAATTGAAGGGATAATTCCATGTCTAAAATAGATCGACGAGAGTTTTTGGGTCGTATTGGATTTACTGCTGCGGGCCTGCTCATCCTGCAATCGGGGTGTGCGGTCAGGACTGGCGTCAAATCATCTGGCAGTGGTGCTAGCGCAGGTTTATCAAAGAATAAACTAGCCGACGGGTTCATCTCTCCGCCATTCGATTGCGGGCCGTGGGTTTACTGGTTCTGGTTGGATGTGAATGTGACCCGCGAAGGTATTACTGCTGATCTGGAAGCGATGAAGGCGGTGGGCATTGCCGGTGTTCTCATTATGGATGTGGATCAGGGGACGCCGGCGAGTTTTAACGGGGCGAAATTTGGGGATGCGAAATGGTATGAGCTGTTCCAGTTCGCTTGCGAGGAGGCGAATCGCCTGGGGATGCAAGTGAATATGACCAATGACGCGGGTTGGTGCGGGAGCGGCGGGCCGTGGGTTACGCCGGAACTTTCGATGCAGGTGGTGGTTTGGAGCAGTACGAAAATAACGGGGGGAAAAAGTATCGAGAATGCGTTGCCGCAGCCCCGGGCAGCGATGAATTTTTATCGCGATATTGGCGTGCTGGCTATTCCTGCTGCGCCTAAAAGCGGGGCGAAGCGGAGCGTGGCCAGGGCGCGGATCGTGGATTTGACAGGGAAAATGGATGTGCAGGGAATGCTGCGTTGCGAATTGCCGGAAGGCGAGTGGACGATTTTGCGTTTCGGGCACACGACGACAGGAGTGCAGAATCATCCCGCGCCGGATGGAGGATTGGGGTTGGAGACGGATAAGCTGAGCCGGGCGGCGACGTTGTTTCAGTTTGAATCGCTGATGGGGCGAATCATAAAAATGGTCGGACCGCTGGCGGGAGAGACGCTGGTGGCCACGCACATTGATAGCTGGGAAACGGGCGTTCAGAACTGGACGCCGACGATGCGCGACGATTTCAAACGACTGCGCGGTTACGATCTTTTCCTATATCTGCCTGTGCTCGCAGGAGAGGTGGTGGACAGCGCAGAAGTATCACAGCGATTTCTGTGGGATCTTCAAAAAACTGTTGGGGATTTGCTCATCGAAAACTATGCAGTGGCGATGCGCGAGATGGCGCGAAAGCACGGAATGCGCTTATCGATCGAAGGATATTCGGGCGAGCCGGCGAGCGATGTGTGGTATGGAGGCGAAGCGGATGAGCCGATGTCGGAATGCTGGTCGTGGGGCCGATATGGAGCTAACGAGACGGTAACGGAGATGGTTTCGGCGGGGCACGTGTATGGGCGGAATATCATCGGGCAGGAGACGTTCACGGCGGATTCGGGCGAAAAATGGTTGGGGCATCCCGCAGTTGTGAAAGATATTGGTGACTGGACTTTCAGCGAGGGCGTAAATCGTTTCGTATTTCATCGTTATGCGATGCAGCCGTGGACTGATCCTCATTATGCGCCCGGCGTGAGCATGGGGCCGTGGGGGCTGCATTATGAGCGAACGCAGACGTGGTGGAAGATGAGCAAGACCTGGCATGAATATGTGGCGCGATGCTGCTACATGCTGCGACAGGGGCATTTTGTAGCGGACGTTTGTTACATGGAACTCGAGGGTGCGCCGCGCGGATTTGGGCGGCCTGATGATGGCATGGGTCATCCACCCCGTCGGCCGGGATATAACTACGATGGTTGTCCGCCGGAGCTGGTGCTGGAGCGCATGGAATTTGAGGATGGTTTTCTCACGCTTCCAGGCGGGATGAAATATCGGGTTCTGGTCTTGCCCGAATGGCGCACCATGACGGCAGCACTGTTGAGAAAAATTAAAAGCCTGGTGGATGCAGGCGCGATGGTGATCGGCCCGAAGCCGGAAGCATCGCCGAGTCTGATGGAATATCCGCATTGCGATAATGAAGTAAAAAAAATCGCGACTGAGCTTTGGGATAGCGGCAAAATCATTTCCGGGAAGAGCGCGGCTGAGGTATTGGCTGCACGGGGAATCAAGCCTGATTTTGAATGCGATCAACCCATGGTGCGATGGGCGCATCGGCACGTGGACGACATGGATATTTATTTTGTCGCTAACGGGGCGGTTGATGGAGAGTACCCGTATGCGGGCCGCCCCATGGTGGCGAACTGTTCCTTTCGGATGGCAGACACCAGGCCCGAAATCTGGAACCCGGAAAGCGGAACGATTTCGCCTGTAGCTTTGTATGACACCACGGACGGGATCACGCGCATTCCGATTGTTTTAGGACCCGTGCAATCCGTTTTTGTGGTGTTCCGCCATGCACAGTCATCGCGGCAAACAGAGGCCGTACGAAGCTTGAGTCGCGATGATAAGGCAATTCTTGTCGCCGGCGGGGAGCGGAGTCGGCCTCGGGTGGAGATTCTTTCTGCGAGGTATGGGAAGTTTGATGAGCCTGAACATACGCGAGATGTGAAGGAGATTATTCAGAAGCTCGCTGACAAGGGAGAGACGTCATTTCCGGTGGTCGAAATCGCTGCCATTGGCGGCGATCCAGATTTGAATGTCGTCAAAACGCTCGATGTGCATTGCCGGGTCGATGGCAAGGAAAAACATATTCTGCTTCACGATGGTGATTTCGTGGATTTTGGCGACAGCGGCGAAGATGCACCAGCAACTCTCGACATAAATCGGGATGGCAATATAGAAATATGTGCGAGGAAACCCGGTAATTATCATTGCGTCTTGGCGACAGGAAAAACGGCAGCGATTGCTATTTCGAACATCGCTGAACCAATGAAAATTGAAGGCCCGTGGACGGTTAGCTTTCCGTCCGGTTGGGGCGCTCCCGAGCAGATACAACTGGAAAAATTAATTGCGTGGGACAAACACGACGATGCTGGCCTGCGCTATTTTTCCGGCACGGCAAACTATCAATGCAGTTTTCATATTCCAGCGAAAATGCTAGCGCCTGAGCACCGTATCGAACTGGATTTAGGGCGTGTCGCGGTGATGGCGGATGTGACTTTGAATGGCCAGCATCTTGGCGTTCTGTGGAAAACGCCGTTTCGACTGAATGTGAACTCGGCGCTTCGGGCAGGTCGTAACAAGCTGGAAATAGCAGTAGCCAATTTATGGGTGAATCGCCTGATCGGCGATCAGCAATTGCCCGCTGATGCCGAGCGCGCGCCCGATGGCCATCTTTTGATTTGGCCGCAATGGTTGTTGGAAGGCAAGCCTAGTCCGACGGGGCGCTTCACGTTTACAACCTGGGAACTGTGGCGAAAGACCGATCCACTTGTGGAGTCCGGCTTGATCGGCCCCGTGCGACTGCTGACGTCTGTCCGTAAGCGAATGAGCTCAGCGATCAATTTGAAATGACTAGCTGGCAGTACGAACACAACATCTCTATCGCGGCGCAATTTTCTTAGGGGCTTCACTGGCATTGCTTCTATTCCGATGCTCTTCCTGAGCATTTGCGCAAGCGCATCAGAATTACCAGCCCTAAAACCGAGCACCATGAGGGAAAAGGGAGTCGTATCATTCCACTTTTTCCCGAAGTTGCGTAGTCGCATAAAATAACTTCGCTCTCAACACCTTGCCGACCTACACTGAGCGTCAGGAGGTGCTCACATTTTGAATTTCTGGATCGTGCGATCGCAATTGCCTCGAATGAGTTTGGCGACGGCCAAGACAACAGGATGGTTTGTCGTCACTGCCGGCATTGTCGATAGGATCAATTCAGCTAGTTCTGGCACGCGCCGCCTGACTATGGGCTTTGCCAGGCCAGCCTCTTCCGCCAATTGTTCAAAATGTTTCGCCGTGATCGAAGCGGACAAATATTCACCGCCGATCTTCATAGCCATTTTCGGGGAGAGCTCCGGATAATAGCTGGTGCTGAGCAAGTCATAAAGCGGCGCTAGACGGGTCTGCCCGCCACTATACAAAAACGAGAAATTTTTCCCGTGTGCGTCATGGTTGCCGATCAGGAAATTAAAAATCACTGCATCAAGCAATGCTTGTAGATCGATAACGGGAGCCGAAGACGCCTCACGTGCCAGTGCGAAGCATTGCTTGAGCGAAGGTCCGCCTTCGGCTTGATATTTGTTTTCCGGGATAATGCCAAGTGCCTGGCAGAAATCTTCCTGATGCTCGCGCTTCAAGGTTTTAAGGGTATTTGGAGTATCGGATGACATGGTACGGTCATATCGTTCGACGAGCAGATAATCGATGCCTTCAACGTTGCGGGCTTCGGCCTCAGCCGCGTTCATGCCAACGGCGCGGGCCAGCTTCATGCAAAGAGCTTCGTTGGCAACAACCCCTTCAAAACTTCCAAGGGCTGGTTTGAGGATGTGTGTGCTGGGCGCGCCCCGAAGTGGGATCGAGATTTGATTCCCCGAAACCTGCACCGCGATTTTGTCTTGTGCGCCTGCCAAAGAAAGACGGACACCTTCATCTCCCGCCATCAGTGGTCGGCGGGGCAGGGCTTTAAGAATCTCCGCAAGTTCCTTGTCCGTTAGAGCGCGATAGTTGTGCTCGGATTTCGGCAGTTCTGTGCCGGCCGGCATGAATGTCACTGCTCCTGCGCATTCTCCGCCGATCTTTTCCAGCATTGCATAATCGTTTTTGGCGCTGATCCCGAGATTGTGCGCAACAATCTCGCGCTTGCTTTCCTCTGGCAGAATGCCGGCAAAGAATCCTCGGCATTCGTTTCGATTAAAATGTGTCTTGGTAAGCGGCAAAGAATGCGACAGGGCGATTGCCTTCGGGTTTTTCAGCCAAGTTTCGGCATAATCGAACGTCATCTGTCCATGCTCATCCTGAACGAGGTTGCCAACCAAATGCTGGCGCAGATAAACATCGAGTTTGCGTTTCATTGTCTAACTCGTTCCTTTGCGCCCCCGGCGGCAGGCAAGGTCAGTTGCAGTGTGATACCCAGCGTATGCAGGACGGTCAGAACCTTGCCGATCTGACATGTAGGTTTGCCTCGCTCCAGTTCAATAATGAATCGAAGCCCCGTGCCCGATGTCAGGGCCAGATCCTTTTGGGTGACTCGCAAGCTCTTTCTTGCCGTCTTGACGAGTTGGCCAATCTCTTGGGAAGTGTATCTCATTGGCTCCTTAATGTTACCGAACGGTAATATTAAGGACTTTGAGGGGATAAAGCAAGCAAAAAATTCCCGATCGGGAACTATCTCTCTTGAAAATCAACGAAAACAAGTAATCATTCCCGCTCGGTAATGAAAGAAACGCCACTTTGCTTTCTGGAGTGCGCGAATAATATCATGATGGTCAAGTCGAAAAAGGATACATTTAACCACATGGCCACTAACTGACGAAATCATTTGATAAAATCGCGAATCGAACAATGTCGCCCGCCTCTCGCGCACGCGCGACTCGTCGAACACGAGCTATTCTAGCCGAAAATACTGCTGATCGAACTCGTAAACTGCGTCATCGAAAAGGGGCCAACATACCAGAGAATCGAACTTAAGAAGATTATGGCAAACCACCGCGAGTAAAAACCGGCGTCCAAAGGCTTAAGGAGTTGATTTATGACGCCGAATGAACGCCTTTCCCAAATGCGAGCGGTGGTTTCCGAGATGGCTCAGGCACATACAACGACGGTTTTGTGTTTGAGCCGACTGCAGGAACTTCTAACCGTTGATGATGATATTCATGTCGCCTCGAAGGTGAGTCTTCCACGAACGGACACGAATAATTGTTGCGTACATTGGGGACGAAAGAAATGTCATCTGGGGCACACCATATCGTTTAGCCTTTTTGCGTGACTACTCCGTCGGGCCGACAGTTTTGTGCCCTATGAACATCTTCTGCGCGATGTATGGCAAGGAGATTCGCGCTCATATGAAACCGTCCGAAGCGCAGTACGGCAGCTCAAAGCAACGCTCACGGAAGCAGGAATGCGCGGGTTAGCAGATCGCATTCGAGGCCAGGGGAAACATTACGCTTTTCAGTTCCACCTTTAAGCCAGAAATCGCACAGTTTTCGCACGGAAATCCACCCTCAAATCGCACACGCGCATGGGATACTACCGCATCTTCGTCTGCGCCAGGTGAACTCCGTGTCGGTGCTGAATCGGGCGTGGCTCTAACAGAGGTCGCTTCGTGCAAACTCCACCTGAATCGTCCGAGCCGGTGCGCATTCGCGCTGCTCAGTACGTGCGAATGTCCACCGAACACCAGCCATAAGGCAGCTTCAACCTGATGGGGATTCAAATCAACACGTGCATTTGAAATAGAGCGCGAAAGCGATTCAATGCTTCCTCCTACCCCTTTCAAAGTCAGTGCATGCGCCCAGAATTGCGAATGATACGGAGTCATTTTTAGTCACAAAAACGAGATCAAAGCCGTAATCGCTTATAGCTTCCCGCGCCCTTTGCATGTACATGAACGGCTCACCAATTCGCCATACTCTGGAAATGCTTTTGCCCTGGCGCGGTCTGACCAACAAAAGATAACGATTCATATAAGCTTCGCCAAGTTTCGACGCTCAGGACCACAACGAACTAGCAAGATGGCAATATCAAGAGAAGGCCATGGAGCGAATTGCAGCGAAGCGAACCCGCCAACCGCACTCTTTTTTCAACATAAAATCGCACGAGATCAGCCTCGGACGGGCACGGTTTGGGGCGGCGAATGACAGGCATTTGCGAAACGCCAAAAAGCTACCTGACTTCACGTTGCGGCTTCGTTGGCCTGCCGTTTTGGTAGTATTGATCCTGCGGAAATGGTAGTATTTCGACCCAACAAGAAGGGCTGATCTCGCGTAAGATTCGCTGGATCAGCCCTTTATCATTGATGCCCAGGACAGGATTTGAAGCAACAACCACAATGCAACTGGTGCAGCACCTGCCAGTTACAATTTGGTTTTGGGCCATTTTACCTGCAACTTTGATTAGTTTACCTGCAAGTTGCGAGCATCAATTTCGACCGAAAATTGCTGCCGGTTTAAGCCAAGCTCTTTGAGGGATTAGGTGCTCTCATCTCACTTTTCGCACAAGTCGACTCGCCTTACGTTGGCTCGCCAGTGCCCGCCAAAAGTCGTGTCGCGTCATGTTTAAACCACTCCGCTGAAGGAATGATTCGTAAAGACGCTCGAATTCTTCTGTGTAAGGCAAATCATCTACCGTCTTGCGAGTGCGATTATACAACTCGCCCAACAATTCCTTGTGAGCACGATCAATTTTTAGTCGAGCCATTTCGCTCTCCATGAGAAGTCAGATCCAAAGCCGGAGTTTCTTCCAATGTTCGGATTACCTCTCGTGCAACATATACGCGATTACGACGTTGTCCGGTGATTTCTTCCAGAATGTCCATTTTGATTAACTGATTAATATTATTTTGAGCCGATTGAGGTCTTACTTCCAAAAGTTCAGCTGCGCGAGAAAGTGTAATGAACGGGTTATTGAACAGTCCATCAACAAGCTTGACGAGCAGCGCAGATGTGCGTGCTTTCTGGCAGCGCAAAGCCCAACTATTTCGTAGAGCGGTTAGCTTAGCCGCTCGCTCAACAGCATCGATAGATTGCTCGGACACACCTCGCAGGAAAAAAGTGATCCACTCAATCCAAGTTCCCTTCTGACTCACATCGCGCAGCAGTTCATAATATTGGTTGCGGTGTTTTTCAAAATAAGCGGATAAATAAAGCACAGGATGCGCAATGGCACGCTCGCTATCCAGCAGCAATGAAATCAACAAGCGTCCCACGCGTCCGTTCCCATCTTCAAAGGGATGGATTGCCTCAAACTGATAATGGACCATCGCTAATCGCACGAGCAAGGGAATCGAATTGGGTGTATTAACAAATCGCTCGAATGCATCCAGGCATGCTGCAAGTTTCTCAGGCGGCGGAGGAACATATGTCGCATTTTCCAGGGTACATCGCACAGGTCCAATCCAATTTTGGATTCGCCTGAATTCCCCTGGATGACGATCCGAACCCCGAACGCCATCAAGCAAAATACCATGCAACTCTCGAATGAGATTGAGGGTCAGGGAAATACGTCGAAGCTGAACAAGTCCGTGGTCTAAGGCGCGGACATAATTGTGAACTTCGACAACGTCCGGAACAGTCTCTTCAACCGCTGGATTTACTTCAAATAAAAATAGATCCTCAAGAGAGGCATGAGTCCCTTCAATCCGACTGGAGAGAACCGCTTCACGATTGACGAAACTGCGAATTAAAAGTCGAGGATTCGGCAGTGTCCGCGCAATGCCGCCGAGTTGGCCTAATGCTCGGTCCGCTGTGGATAGTTGGCCGATGAGTTCTGGACTATAAGCAATATTGGGAGGTAGGGTATTGGGAACACTAGCGTCGATTCCGCCGATGGTCCGAACGATTTGCCCCCATGCCGATGATGTAAAGTCTTGTCTCTTCAAGCCCTATGCTCTATTCCAGTTAACGATAGAAGCCGCATTCTTATTATGACTTTGATGCCGAAGTCATTATAACATGCAGATGTGAATATCCAAATCAGCTCCTTTTTCTGACGTTTTTTAAGAGGTAGAACATGGCAGATCCAATTAGAATTCGCCTAACCCGCCAAGAGCTTTATGAAAAAGTCTGGTCAACGCCATGTATCAAGCTCGCAGCGGAATTCCGCATATCTGACGTGCTAATCGGGAAAATTTGCGCTAAGCATCAAATTCCCAAGCCACCGCCGGGATATTGGGCAAAACTTGCCCATGGCGCAGCAATGATTCGTCCGCCGCTGCCTTCAATTGATGACCCCTCCTTGGCCTTTATTGAAATCACCCCTGACGCCGGTGCATCACAAAAGATTCCTCCTGGAGAAGGAGGCTTAAAACATCTTGAGGAGAGCCTTCCAGAAAACAAAATCGTTGTTGGCCAATCTCTCGATGACCCTCGCCCATTGATTCGAGCTACGAGAAGAAGTTTGAGAGCAGCCTCGCCTGATTCAGATGGGTTTTGCAGCCCTGGAGCCAAGGAATGTTTAAATGTTCGAGTTAGTTAGGAAGCAGATTCCTCGTGCAATGCTTCTCCTCGACACCTTGTTCAAAGCAGCAGAAAGCCGCTCAATGTCGATACGAGTGGATGAAGAGAAAGACAAAGCGATCACGATCATTTCTTATGAGGACATCGATTTTCGACTTCGCTTGTGGGAAAAACTCGGAGCCCGAGAGAAGAAACTATCGAAATCCGATCAGCTTCGGCGGGCGCAAGGAGAATATATCTCAGACTATTATCTTTATGAGAAAGTTCCTTCAGGTGAATTTACCCTGGAAATTTCGTGAGCGATTGGTAAACCACCCTCCTCACCTCTGCGGCGCGGAGAGCGTCTGCTTCCACACATCCGGCAACCAGTGTGGCAACTGGCTGATCGGCGTGGCGGGCAGGTTGGTCAGCAGTTGCGTGAGATAATGC
>DASXDR010000151.1:0-30550 GCA_036490535.1 Tepidisphaeraceae bacterium
CGACTATGCTGCTAAACAAAGAGCAAATCCGAGATGCAGCTATGAAGCTTCAACCAGTAGAAAGGGAAATACTGGCAGAGGAATTGCTTTTGAGCATTGATTCAAACGAGCGGGAAAAAATTGATGCTGCCTGGTTGGTCGAAGTGCGTCGGCGCGACGCAGAATTCTCCCAAGGGAAAATTTCAGCAAAGCCGGTGGAAGAAATTCTCGCCCAGCTCGAATCCAAGGGTCGTCCATGATTGCCAAAATCCTCCCCATTGCGGAGGACGATTTGGAAAAAGCCTTCGATTACTACCAATCACAACGTGCTGGGCTGGGACATGAAGTGCTAAGCGAGTTTCGGGCAGGAGTAAATCGCGTCTTGGAATATCCTCGCGCCTGGAAGGCATTGGATAAGACTTATCGGCGATATCGTCTTCATCGATTTCCCTATGGAATCATTTACCGCGTAGAGGACAACACAGGCGATATCATGATTGTTGCTTTCATGCATTTGAGCAGACGGCCGGGCGCGTGGAGGCGCTAAGCCACTGCATATCACCGCTTTTCAACGATCTGCACGCGGGTGCTTTCGACGATGGACAGCAGATCCTTTTGATCCTGATTGGCAACCTGGAATTTATCCAGGGTGGCTTTGAGATCGCCGATGGCGGCGTCGAATTCGGCGTTGGTGATTTTCATGCCGGCGTGGGCTTGCTGGATGGGCTTGCCGTGATAGACGCTCGGGCCCCCGGTGGCCAGGGCGAGGAATTCGGCCATGTGTTGTTTAAGCGTCGCGACATTTTCCGGCGTGGGATTCCAATAGGCGGGTTTGCGATCGATCCAGCCAGTGTAAATGCCCTTGCGAGTGAAATTAACGCGCGGGTCAGCGAGAAGGCGGGTGACCCAATCATCAACCAGTTTGTGCAGGCCGTCATTACTGCCCAGGCGTTGGTACAGGCTGGCATCGGCGGGCTTGTCGTTATTTCCCTGGCCGGAGAGCTGCTCGGAGCGGGCCATGCGCTGGTCGGCGCGCTGGTCAGCTTGACGGCTGCCGGAGGTGAAATAGTGGCGGTTACCGTTGCCGCCACTGCTGCCGCAGCCAGAAAAAGTGATAAAAGCGAGAAGGGAAAGAAGCGTAAAAAGGGGTTTCACGGTTGATTAATCTCCAACAGAAATTTGCTGTTCAAATGTCGGTGCTTCGAATTGTAGCGTTTGGTCTGGATTTACGTCAGGCTCAATTCTGGGCAGGTAAGCGCGGATAAAGGCATTGCGCAGGACGTTGCCGAGAGTGATGAGAAGGTCGGGCTTGGGGGCAGAGAGGTCGCCAGTGAAGGGGATTTGCGTGCCGAATTGATCGCGATGCCAGTTGGTAAGCACGCCGGTGGTCGTGCCAACAAGAGCTTGCCAGAAAAATTGGACCGGGTTGTCTTCCTTAAGGTCTTGACCAATGCGAAAAACCTGCAGGTCACGAAAAAGCGGCCTGACATATCCGGAGATTTGACCGTTGGCAGCGTTGGCTTGGATTACCAGATCAAACCAACCGCGCTTGAAATCAAAGCCGCCATAGGCGAGCGACAGCCCGTTGATTTTGGTTACATCCAATCCAAGTAATCGCGTGGCTACCTGAAAACTGGGGCGATAAGAGAATGGATTAAGATTCATCTTGAACTGGAAGGTCGCCTGGTCCATCGCCATGCCGCTGGCGGTGACGGTGGTGACCATCGGCGTGGTTTCGTTTTTTACATTGGTCAGGTCGTCGATCGTGGCGACGATCTGATCGAGATAGGCGTCGACGGGGGCTTTGGAGCGGTAGGTGCGGAAATGGATTTCGCCGTTGTGGATGTTGACGCGATTTAGCGAGAAGGGAAATAGATCGGTGAGCATCTGCAACCAGGGGCCGTCGCTGCCGAACTGGCTTTGGGATTGATCTTTGGCATCGACGAAATTTAACACCGGGTGATCCATGGAAACCTGGCCAACAATGTGGCCATGGATCAGGGCGCTCCATTGGATTTGCAGATCGAGGCGATCCATTTGGATGAAGGGGACGGGGATATTGCCGGTCACTTTGGAAAGGCGGATTTCGTGGATGGAATAGGCGCCGCGCCAGAGATGGATCGTTACATCGCCGATCTGGCCTTGATAGAGCTTATTTTCATCAATGACTCTGTTGACATACCAACGAACGGCGATGGGCATACAGGCGCGGGCGACGCATAACGCCAGAATAATAAATGTGGTAATAATGGCGGCGAAGTGCCAGCGGCGTCGCGGGCGGGGCTGGGGCGTACTGAGAGCAGGGGCGGAAATCTGCGCCATAGCGGACGCGAGCAAATGGCGGGCCTGAAAAACAAGGCTCACGGAGGTTATCCGTGGGCTTTTGGCAAGTTATAAGATTATGGAAGCGTTTATTCCAAGGCTTTGAGAATGGCTTTGGAACCGAGGTTGAGGTAGTCGAGGACGTCCTGGGGTTCGCGGCCGGATTTGGGGATTTGGGTGCAATAGAGATTCTTGAGGGTCAGATCGTCGCCTTGATTGGCGATGGCAATGGCTATCTCGGCATCGAGGCCGCCGGTGTAATTGTCTTCGACGGTAACAATGGTTCCGCCGGAACGGGCAGCGATTTCCAGGATTTTGTCGGTCTTGAGGGGAAGAGAATAGGCATCGATCACAGTAACCTTGCGGCCACTCTTGCCGAGTTCGTCGGCGACGCTCAGGCATTCGTGCACCATATAACCCGCTGCAACCAGGCAGCCGTCTTTGCCTTCGCGTAATACTTTAAACCCGCCGACTTCGAAGGTGTCTTCGGGTTTGTAAAGCATTTTCGTCTCAGCGCGCAGCGTGCGGAGATAGCAGCAGCCCGGCAGGTTCGCCATCAGCTCGGTGACTTTGTAAGTGCAAATCGCGTCGGCGGGGAAGAAATAATTCACTGCGGTCTGGCCCAGATAATTTTTCACTCGCGTAAAGGCGCGGAAAAAGGCGACGTCAGGCAGCGACATCTGGCTGGGGCCGTCGGCGGCGAGGGTTACGCCGGCGTGGCTGCCGACGATTTTGAAATTGGCGGCGGAGTTGATCGCCATTTCGATCTGGTCGTAAGCGCGCTCGACGAATTTGGCGAACGTGCTGGCAAACGGAATCTTTCCGGCAGCAGCGCAACCCGCAGCGACTGAGAACATATTCTGCTCCGCGATCTTGCACTCGAGATATTGGGCGGGGAATTTCTTGGCGAACCACTCAGCATGCGTGGAGTTTTTCACATCGGCATCGAGCCCGACGATACGTGTGTCGACACTGCCGAGGGCAACCAGGGCGGCGCCGTAAGCTTTGCGCGGGGCGATGGGTTTATTGGCGGCCAGATCTTTGTCGAGCCCGACCATCGCCAGGCCGTCTTTGAATGCCGGTGCTTTGATTTCTTTTTTCTCCGGCGCGGAAGTGGGCGGCTTGGGGGCAGTGATTTTTAATTGCGAATCGATTTTCAAATCGGCGACGCCCAAATCTTTGGCCGTGGAGTCCAGTTCGGCGAGGACTCCCGCCATCGCGTCTTTCTTCACTGGTGTGCCGTGCTTGCCCATGCCTTGCTCGGCGGCAGCGCCCCAGCCTTTTACAGTGCGGGCGACGATAGCCAGGGGGCGATGGCCATTCTGGATAGTATGGATTTCGTTGAGCGCCTTGCTGATCTGCTCCGGATCATGCCCGTCGATGGTGCGGACGATGCACCCGAATGCTTCGAGCTTTTCTGCCAATCCCTGGAACGATTGCTGCGGCGAAACCCAATCCGATTGGGCGAGCTCGTTGCAGTTAAAGATGGGCACGACATTGGTGAGCGAGTGATCGACTAGAAAATCGACCGCTTCCCAGATTTGTCCTTCGCGCGATTCGCCGTCGCCGATGATGCAATAGATATTGCGGTCGATCTTGTCCATGCGAGCAGCGGCGCCGAGGCCGGCGGCGACGGATAAACCTTGTCCCAATGATCCGGTCGCAGCATCGAAGAAATGCACGCCCAGCGCGGGATTCGGATGCCCATCAATTGGCGAATCAATCGCGCGGAGGTTCATCGCATCCTGCTTGGTCATCGGGCGGGCGTCGGCTTTGGTTTTGCCAATGGTAGCGCCAAGGTCGGCGAGGGCGGCATAGATAATGGGGACGGCGTGGCCTTCGGAAAGGACCAGACGATCGTTGGCCGGGTTCCAGGGATCTTTGGGATCCCAGCGCATCTGATGGTACATCAGGACGGTTACCAGATGAGTCAGCGAGAGCGCGGTAGAAGGATGGCCCGAGCCGGCGGAGGTGGTCATCTCCACGGATAATTTGCCAATATCGATTGCCTTACGATTGACCGCTGCTGCAAAGCTCATATGTGCTCCGAAAAGTGAAGCTGAGGAGGATAGTCCATTGCGGGGGGAAATTAAAGACCGGAGGGAGAACGCGAAGGCGCGAAAGCGCGAAGAAATCCATTTTTTATTTTTTCGCGTTTCTTCTTGGCGCTTTCGCGTCTTCGCGTTCTCTTCGCATTTGCATTAATTTCTGGAAAACCCAAAATGGGCGTCTATGAAAATCGCAGTGATGCCGGGAGATTTTGTTGGGAAAGAGGTGGTCGCCGAGGGGCTAAAATTGCTCCAGGTGGCGGCCAAAAAATTCAATTTCAAATATGATTTGACGCATTATCCGTTCGGGGCGGAGCATTATTTGAAAACCAAAGAGACGCTCCCCGATTCTGCTTTGAAAGAATTGGCAGCTCATGATGCGATTCTGTTCGGTGCGGTCGGGGCTGATCCGCGCGGCAATGCGCAGATTCCGCAGGGGTTGATCGAAACGGACATTCTGCTGCGCATGCGTTTTGAACTGGATCAATACATCAACCTGAGGCCCACCAAGCTTCTGCCCGGCGTGCCAACACCGTTGGCCAATATCAAGCCGAGCGATATCGACATGATCATCGTGCGGGAAAATACCGAAGGGTTGTACTGCCAGAACGGTGGATTTTTATACAAGGGGACCGCACATGAGGTGGCGAACCAGATCGAAGTCACCACTCGGCATGGGGTGGAGCGCGCGATTCGCTATGCGTTTGAATACGCGGTGCAGTTTGGGCGGAAGAAAGTCACGCTGGTCGCCAAGACCAATGTGCTGCGCTATGCCCACAATTTGTGGATGCGGGCATTTGAGGAGATCAAGGGGGATTACAAGCAGATTGAAACATCCTATGACCACGTCGATGCTTGCACCATGTACATGGTCACGCAGCCCAAGCGCTATGACGTGATCGTCACCACGAATATGTTCGGCGACATCATCACGGATCTGGGCGCGGCGATTCAGGGTGGCATGGGGATGGCGGCCAGTGGCAATATTAACCCCACGCGCAAGACCGCCAGCATGTTTGAGCCGGTGCATGGGTCAGCTCCCGATATTGCGGGCAAAAATTTCGCCAACCCCATCGCGACGTTCCTATCCATTGCGATGATGCTGGATTTTCTTGATCAAAGACCGGCTGCCGATGCGATCAAGGAGGCGTGTACAGAGACGGTGGTCGACAAGAAAAACCACACGCGCGATCTGGGCGGCACGGCGACGACCACGCAACTCACCGAAGTGGTCTGTCAGAAACTCGCATAGCGTCAAAGCTTTCTATGGAAGCGCAGCACACAGTCACGCGCAGCTTTTCGCTGGCGATGCTGCTTGTGCTTTGCGTTGCAGGATTATTGATCGCCATTGAATTGCAAGGGGGATCGGTAGAGCGAGTCTGCCAATCCACGGGCTGCCAGCAAGTTCTGTCCAGCCAGTATTCGCATGTTGGACCATGGTCGCTCGCTTCCATTGGGGCAGGCTTTTATGCGAGCATGATTCTCCTCTGGGCGGCGATGGTGGGTTTGCCGGCCAGTGCCTTGCGCAGAGGGGCGATTGTTCTGGCGTGTTTGGTGTCAGCGGCGAGCGTGGTGATTTCGATTTTACTTCTGTGCATTCAACTTCTTTTGGTGCGGGCTTTTTGCCCCTTGTGTTGTTCGTCGACGGCGATTTGTTTTGTCATCACACTGGTGCTGTTTTATTTGTGGCAAGGATCGAGCTGGCGGGCGCAACCCGTCGCAGCGGTTGCTGCTCTGACATTCCTGACAGTGCTGGGGATTCGGTTCTGGTCTGATTCGCAGGTGATTGTCGGGCGTATTGGACGGGCGACCATCAGTCGAGCGGATATGGAAAAAGCTATGCCGAGCGATGTTCGGCAGAGCGAATGGGAAATTTATCGGCAACAAAAAGATTGGCTGGATCAGAAAATCACCGACATCCTGGTCCAGCGGGAAGCTGCTGTGCGGCATATTTCCCCGGCTGAACTGGTGCAGCGGGAACTGAATGATCCGGTGGATCAGCAGGTCGAGCAGTTCATGCAGCAGCACAGCGAGAAACTCAGCGACGCGGACAAGGCGGTTGTGCGGCAGGAAATCCGCGCCCGGTTCAAAGCGGATCGTGCAGAGGAGTTCGTCAGGCAATTGATGCAGAAATATGGGGCGCGGGAATATTTACCTGCGCCGATCATGGATGAAAAAGATCTGGCGGGTTTGCCGGGTTGGCATCGCGGAGCTGATGCTGCTAACGCTCCCATTCGCCTGGTGATCTTTTCTGATTTCGGGTGCGAATATTGTGCACACTCAGCTCAGGCGATCGACGCGGTCATGAAGAAATTTGCAGGCCAGGTTTCCAGTACGTTCCATTATCTTCCGCTGGAGATTCATCCACGCGGCGAGGAAGCGGCGATTGCTGCGGAGTGTGCGGGGGAGCAAAATCAATTTTGGAAATTTCATGATGCGCTGATGAGTCATGGTGGAAAGCTTGGCGGGGTGGATTTTGATCAATTAGCCGGGAATTTGGGATTAGATCAGCAAAAATTTCGCGCATGTGAAGCGAGCGATGCGACCAGAAAAATTGTCGAGCAATCTAAATTGAAAGCAAATTCGCTGGGCATCGATTCCACACCAGCGCTTTTTTTAAATGGCCGTCGCATTGGGGGGGATATGAACGAGGCGGCATTGCTTGAGGCGATCACAGCGAATCAGCAATGATCTTTTGTAACAAAAATAGCCGGCGGTCAACGACCGCCGGAACTCCGGGATTTCCGCGACTCGTTGAGTCCCGGCTACTCAAAATCATTTCCGCAATTCAGAAATTAAATGTCCGATCTCGGGCAGGATCAGTTTTTCCATGGCGAGTTCCACGGCTTTAACTGATCCCGGCATGGCGAAAATGATTTTGCCTTGGGCGATTCCGGCGATGGCTCGGCTTAGCATCGCGCCGCTGCCGATCTGTTGCCAGGAGAGCATGCGGAATAGTTCGCCGAAGCCGGGCAGGGGAGTGGCAATTTTCCGCTCGATAGCTTGAATGGTTTGATCGCGTCGGGCAATTCCGGTGCCGCCGGTGGTGAGGATCAAATCGATGTCGGAGCGGGTGAGGAGGGTATCCAATTCGGATTCCAGGATTGCGGGTTCGTCTTTCAATATTTTTCGTTCGGTCACTACGTGATGGGCGGATTGAAGCATTTCAACGATGCGCTGGCCGCCGAGATCATCTGACAGCGTGCGCGTGTCACTGAGGGTGATTACGGCGCATCGGGCGACTACGCTTTGGCCGGCGGATTGGTGTTGTTGGTAGGACATAGATTGCGGGGAATTTGCCGTGAATATAACGAGCGGCTGAAGCCGCCCCTACTTAAATTCAAATTGAGAACATTGTTTCGCGCAGCGTGGGCATCTCGGCGATGATTTATTTTTCATGGACAAGATGCCCATGTTACCTCGAAAATTATGGCCCGCTGCGATCCATGCGTTCGCCGTCGAGAATACCATGGTCGTAGCGAACGATAAAAACGTTTAATCCCGGAAACAGGTGAAGGTCGACCCGATTGGGTGCGCCGCGGCTGATGGCTAAGAGCTGCGAAAAATCCAAATGTGCTGCCGGGCCATTGGCGTAGACACGGCAAAATGCGGGATCGTGGCTTTGGAATTTCCCTTTCACTGTCGTATCAGCGGTCTTGCCTGGCGGGACGATCTGGCCCCAGCCATGTTCATTGGCTTGCGGATTGGAAATCGCGATTTCTTCCGGGCTATTCCACACGTGGTCCGGCTCGGCGCCGGTTAAGCCAATCGTGAGAGCATCCGGCGTCGCGTTTTTTACGACTACTCGATAGGTGCGCGTTTCGGTGCAACCGACAAGTAGTGCGCTTAACAAAATCGCCCAAGCGTATCGCATGCCGTGTATTCCTGTCGCTGAATGAGCCGGGCTATTCTCAGCCCGGAAGTTGAAATCCCGGGGCGACGACGAGATCGGCTCTACGAAAAATCCAAGCTCACATTACTTATTCAGCTTAAAGTAAATGCCCTCTTGCTCCCACTGATCAATCAATCGCTTGAGGTCGGCCAAAGTGGAGTTCAGTTCTTTCGAGGTATCCACCAGGCTGTCATACAAACGCGGGTCGTTGACCAGGGCGCCGGCGGTTCCCTTGCCGGCATCGACTTTTAGAGCAACCGATTGGAACGTGTCGAGGATTTGCGCGACCTGCGTGAGGCGATCAGCCAATTGGCGTGAAAGATCGTCGATATGCGCCTGCGTCTTGTTGATGCTGCCGTTGGCGGTTTTCAGAGTGGTCTGGGCATTATTGGCGATGTCGTGAAGTTGGCTGCTGAATTTCTGCATATCGTCGGCGATGTGGTCTGCCTTGGCGGTGACGGAATTCAGATGGGTGATGGTTCCCCTGATGTCCGTCTGCATGGTCGGATCATTCACGATCTGGCGGATGTTGGCGACGAGGTCGCGCGATTCAACCACGGCCTGGTCTGCATGCTCGATAATGTGCGAGGCCCGCAATTCGGCGGTGGTGACCCGCAGCTCGTGAGCGAGTTCAGCGAATTCGGGTGGGAGAATGTCCAAGCCAATGAAATGAGCGGGAATTTTTTGGTTGGCCACGATTGGACTCACGCCAGTTTGATCCAACGGCTCCGTGGTGGGTCGGCCTGTTTCGGGATCGAGATGTTCCAGGCTGATGGAGGTTCCTGATCCCAACAGGCTTTGCGCCCGGATGAATCCGACCAGGTCGCCTTCCAGCGGAGGATCGCGGTCTAGCGTGGCATCAATGATAATTTCATGATTATCCGGCGAGCGGTGCAGCTTGATAATTCTTCCCACCTCGACACCGCGAAACAGAACGGCCGATCCCTGCCCCAAGCCATCAGCTCGAGGGGCGATGAATTGCACGGGAATTTCTGCTGGCGTGAATAAAGCTGCCGGTGCCCCGCCGAATTTTAAGAGCATCCATCCCAACGCGATCAAGGCAACAAGAACCGTCGCCCCCACCATGACATTTTTTCGATACGCGGACATTGGCGACGATACGATACGCGAAGGAACGCAAAAAGCGAATGACCAATAGCGGAGACAAGGGACAAGCGAATACCTGCAGAATCACATTTTCCAATATTTAGCGGCGCGTCCGAAGGACCGCGTTTGAATAGCGCACCCCAGCGCGGTGCTACGCACGCGCCGTTAAATATAGAGCGGGAGGATATTTTTATTCCCCTTGTTCCTTCTGTTCTGCAATCTGCATTCAACTCCCAAATTTTCTAGCTAACCGCTTTCTCTTCGGTTAACTTTCCTGCCATGCGCTGTCTCTTTTGCGATGCGGAAAAAGAGAGCTTGAAAGTGATCGATTCGCGCTCCTGCGAGGGGGATCGGGCGATTCGTCGGCGCCGGCAGTGTTTGAAATGCGGGAAGCGCTTCACCACCTACGAGCGGATTGAGGAAAACATTCGCATTACCGTGGTGAAAAAGGACGGGCGGCGGGTGCCGTGGGATCGGCAGAAGATCCTTACCGGGCTGGAGCGGGCGTGTTTCAAACGGCCTGTGCCGGAGGATGAAATGCGGCGGATTGTGGATGAAGTCGAAGAGGAAATATTCAAAACCGGCGACCGCGAAGTAGCGAGCACGGCCATTGGAGAATCAGTGACTGATCGCCTGCGTCGCTTGGATCAGGTCGCTTACGTGCGGTTTGCCAGCGTTTATCGACGATTTAAGACCCTCGAGGAACTGGTGGATGAAGCCCATGCAGTGATCGATGCCCGGCGGTTTGAGGATCCGGATCAGGGGAAACTTTTTATCGATGAAGCCTCGCGCAATGGCGGGAATGGTCGTAGTTCGGGCGAATCCTCTAAAGCAACCTGAAAAAGCCCCTTTTTCTTCGACTGATTCGCCATCTTAAATCTGAAACTAAAGCGATCCTGCTCCTGCTTTTAAGCGTAAAAGCCGCTATGATATTGGCTCGGACCGTGGCTTGGGTCCGTTTTGTTTTGGGAGATGGCTATGAATAAACGCGCCGCCTTTATGTTGTCTGTTGGCGCTGCTGTTCTTTGCGGCGCGATCCTGGTATGCGTACCGGGTTGTAAGCCTTCTCCGCCGCCTCCCCGGCCGGTCGCACGTTATCAGCGCATGCCGCTGCGGCATGTGCCGCCTTATTTTGATCGCACGATCATCCAGCAGGCGGATTTGGTAGAGACCGTTCCACTGAATGTCTCGTCTTATGGATTGGTTTCGCATCTACGCAGCACGGGAGATTCGACTGCTCCTACTTCAGTGCGGACATGGATGCTCAATCAGATGGCCAAGCGTGGCTTCGGGCAGCATGAAACAGAATATCCCGATGCGGTCATCCAGCCCGAAGAGGTGCTGAAGGATCCGCATTTTGCGATTGTCCGCGTGGATGGGTATCTGGCTCCGGGGGCGCGCAAAGGGCAGACCTTCGATGTTTATGTTTCTGCTCTACCCGAAGGGCACACCTCAAGCCTGGCGCATGGCGATCTATATGAAACCGAATTGAGTGTCGGCGGAGCAGAAGTGGGTGGGGCCAACGTGAACCGCATCGCTGTTGCGACCGGGCCTATTTTCGTGAATCCGGCTTACAGCCTGGTGGGCAGCGGAATTTCCAAGGAAGGGCGTACCAGCCTTCGCTATGGCGTGGTGCTGGATGGCGGGGTGGTTTCGATTGATCGGCCTATGGGGTTGCGCCTTCGCCAGCCGCAGCGCAGCTTGTCGCAGATGATCGGTGATCGAATCAATGAGCGGTTTCAGGACCAGGGCGATGTGATGTCGCATGGCGGCGGGAATGTGGGGCAGGACATTGTCGCCGTGCCGGAAGATGAAGGGCGAATCAATTTTTATGTGCCAGCGCGCTATCGCGGCGATTGGGAGCATTTCTCTGGCGTGGTGATGCACCTGTTCATGCGCGGCGATCCGGAATTTGCCGTGCTCAAAGGGCGCGAATTGGCGAATGAGGCCGTTAAGCCGGATGCCCCGTTGCAAGATATTACCTATGCCTGGGAAGGGCTCGGGCAATCCGCATTGCCCACGATCCTGCCTTTGATGACTGATCCGCATCCGGATGTCGCATTTGCAGCGGCGCGGGCGGCGGCGTTTCTGGATGAGCCGTCGAGCCTCACGGCGCTCATGCAGATGGCTCAGGACACGCATAATTCTTTCCAATTGGATGCCGTTCGTACGCTGGGCGCTCTACCTCCGACGCAGCAGATCAACATCATGCTTCGCCAATTGCTGGATGTTCCCAGCGCGCCGGTGCGCGTGGCGGCGTATCAGGCGCTGGCTCACAACAAAGATATTTTTGTCTTCACGCGCGTCGTGCGAAATCGTTTTGTGCTGGACATTGTCCCGAGCAACGGACCGACGCTGGTGTATGCCTCGCGCAGTGGAATTCCTCGGATTGCGATCATTGGCCGTCGGGTGAATATTCAGACGCCGCTCATGCTCAGCATGATGGACGGGCGGCTGACGATTGCTTCAGAGAATAATTCGGATCTCAGCGTTTATTTCCGTAATCCATCAGCGCCGCAGGGGCAGCAGACCATGAGTGCTCCTGAGCTGGCGGAATTTATCGTGCGGCTGGCAGGCGAAGGCGTGGTTGCCGACGGGCAGCGTCCCCTGGATTTCAGCTATGCCGAAATTCTGGCCGTGCTGCAGAATCTCTCCGACCATCACGATCTGGTGGTTCGGGCTGATCCGCAGCGTGGAGTCGCGACATTTGCGCTGCAAGATTTGGCCAATAGTAACTCTCTGGTGTATAACGCTCCTGTCATTGCGACCGGGCCGCAGAGTGACGAAAATCCAGGCACTCTGCCGCCGCTGAATCCCAATGACGTAGACAATGTTCGTAACACGGCCCCCAATGGCGTAGCCAGGCCGCAGTAAATGTTAATTGTTAGTCGTTAATTGATAGTTGTGGTGTGTAGTATGCCAATCGTTATTGAAAGCCAAGTTCAACAACTAACAACTAACCACTAGCAAATAACCACCTACGGGTCATGGAGGACCGCCCCATGCGTTTGAAAAAGCTCATCGTTCACGGCTTCAAAAGCTTTGCTGATCGCACCGAGTTCGTCTTCGATTCCCCCATCACCGGTATCGTCGGCCCCAACGGGTGTGGCAAATCCAACGTCGTCGATGCAGTTAAATGGGTCATGGGCGAGCAATCTGCCAAGAGCCTCCGCGGCGACGCCATGCTGGACGTGATCTTCAACGGATCGGGCAGCCGCAAACCGGCGGGCATGGCCGAAGTGACTTTGGTTTTTGATAACCCCCGCAGAGAAGATGGGTCGCGGGCGGTGAATGTCGACCAGGATGAAATCAGCGTGGGCCGCCGTCTGTATCGCGACGGCACCAGCGAATATCAGCTCAACAACACGGCCGCCCGACTAAAAGATATCCGCGAAACTTTCCTCGATACCGGCGTGGGTGGCGAAGCGTATAGCATCATCGAGCAGGGCAAAGTTGCGGCCATGCTCGAATCCAACCCCGCCGAGCGCCGCGCCATTTTCGAAGAAGCCGCCGGCATTTCCAAATATAAAGCCAAGAAAAAAGAGACCGAGCGCAAGCTGGAAAAAGTGGATGCTAACCTGCTGCGCGTGACCGATATCGTCGAAGAAGTTGAGAAACGTCTTCGCAGCGTCAAAGTGCAGGCCGCCAAGGCCCGTAACTATCAGGAATATTCGACTCGTCTCACCGATCTTCGCCTGCAATATGTATTGCAGGAATATCACGTGCAGCAGAAGCAATTGGATGAACTCATCGGCAAGCGCGATGATCTGCAATTCCGTCTGGATGATCTCCAAGCCGACTTAACCCGCAAGCAAACCGACCTGACCGAAAAGCGCGAGCAATTTGATCGCCTCTCGCAAAAGCGCCAAGCCACTGAATACGAATTGGTGCAGGCCCGCGCCCAGGTAGATTCCGCTCGCCAGCGCCAGGAATATGCCCGGCAACAGATCGCGCAGATCGGCGAGCAACTCGAAAGCTTTGCCTCTGATCAAGCCCAGGCCGAGCAAAGATTGGAGCAGGTCCGCCAGCAATTAACCGCCGAGCAGCAGCAATTCGAGCAATTAACCGCCGAGCTTTCCGAGCAGCGGCGCCTGATCGAAGAACGCCAAAATGCTTTCCGCGAGGGGCAGCTATCACTCAACAAGATCGCACAGGAAATCGAGCAGAATAAATCTCGGCTGCTCGATCTGATGCGCTTGCTTGGCCAGACTGGCAGTCGGCTCGGCGCGATCGAAATCGAGCGCAAAAATATTGCCGGCCATCAGAGCCGGTTGAGCGAGCGTCGCCGCCTGGTGGTCGACGAATTGGCGGAGCTCGATGAGCAGCGCAGCAAATCGGAGCAAAAGCTTTCGCGCGCTGAGATGGATATCCAGGTGCTGCAGCTTCAGTCGAATCAACGGAAACGCGAAGCGGCCGAGCTAGGCCAGCAGATCCAGCAGATTGCCGAAAACCTGAGCCAGGCGCGCGAGCAGCGTTCAGCATTAGTGTCTCGCCAGAATCTGCTCAAAGATCTCGAGCAGCGACGCGAGGGCGTGAGCGAAGGCGTCAAAAGCGTTCTCCGCCAGCGCGAAGGAAAATTCGCGTTCGTCCAGGGTTTGGTCGCTGACTTGATTCGCGTGGATGTCGAACACGCTCACGTGATCGAAGCCGCTCTGGATGGCCGCGATCAATTGCTCGTCACCGATAATTCTGCCGCGCTCTCGCAAGCCAGCGGCGAGTTGGCCAATCTCGAAGGCCGCGTCAATTTCCTTTGCCGCGATCGCCTGCCCGCTTTTGAAAATGGTTACCACTGGAATCAGCATCCACAGCACATTCGCCTCGCGATTGATCTGGTGAAAGTCGACCCCGCCGATCTTTCTACCGCCGAGCATCTCCTCGGTAAAACGGTGGTTGTCGAATCCCTCGCCGATGCCGAAGAGCTCCAGCGTATCGGCCCGCGCGGCTATCGCTACGTCACCACCGCCGGCGAAGTGATCGAATCCGATGGCCTTCTCCGTGCCGGCCCCCTCACGGCCGCCATGGGCCTGATCTCCCGCCGCTCCGAACTCGATGCCATCGCGGCGCAAGTCGCCGAAGTCGACAGCAAAATCGAAAAGCTCAACCACACCCTTTCCCAATCCAGCCAGCAAGCCAAGTCCCTCGAAGAAGGATTAAACACCCTCTCCGCCGCGATTTACCAATCCAACACGATTCGTGTCGAGCTTCAGTCCAAAATCGCCCGCATCGCCGATCAGCAGAACCAGTTCCGTCGCGAGCAGCCCATTCTGGAAAAAGAGCTGCAGCAATTGATGGATCAAGTCGGCCGCCTCACCGCCGAAGAATTGCAACTCGCCGAGAAAAAATTATCTCTCGAATCCGAGCAAACCCATCGCCAGGAAGCCGTGCAGCAACTCACCACGCAGCACGAGCAGACCAACGAAGAACTCAAGCAAACCGCCGAAATGCTCACCACTACGCGCGTGCAGCTCGGCCAGATCCAGGAAAAACAACTTTCCAGCCGCCAACAGGTCGAACGCCACGAAAGCGATGTGCGCGAATTGACCGAGCAAGCCCAACGCATCGAAGCCAGCCGCAAGCAATTAAGCCAGCGTCTGGCCGGCATCGAATCGGAGCTCGAAAAAGCCACCGCCGCCGAATCCGAGCTTCAGGAAAAACAAGAACGCCTGGCTAAGGAAGTCGAAGAACTCACCACCGTCGTCGCCGCTTTGCAGGAAACCGTCTCCCAGCTCTCTGCTCAGGTCGAAGAATTCCGCGGCACCGTCAGCCAGACCGAAACCGACCTGCATCGCATCCAGATGTCCGAAAGCGAAACCCGCGTCCGCCAGGAATCCATGATCACCCGCGCCCGCGAAGAGCTGAATCTCGATCTCCCCGCCCGCTACAACGAAGCGCCTTATGAACCTGCCGACCTGGATTGGGATTCGATTGCCAATGAAATCAAAGAGCTCAAGGAAAAGATTGCCCGACTTGGCAATATCAATCTCGATTCTCTCGCCGAGCAGGATGAATTGGAAAACCGCGAAAAATTCCTGCGCGATCAGGTGACGGACCTGACTACCAGCAAAGAACAACTTCAGCAATTGATCGAGCAGATCAATGTCGAATCCAGCGCCCGCTTCGAAGCCACCTTCCAAGCTGTCCGCGATCATTTCCAGGGCATCTTCCGCAAGCTTTTCGGTGGTGGATCAGCCGACATCATCCTCGAAACCAGCGTCGAAGACCCTGCCGCCGCCGCCGAGATGGGCCTCGACGGCAAACCCATCCCCGTCATGCGCAAGGTCGACGCCCTCGATGCCGGCATCGAAATTATCGCCCGCCCCCCCGGCAAAAAACCCGTCTCCATCTCCCAGCTCTCCGGCGGCGAAAAAACCATGACCTGCGTCGCCCTGCTCATGAGCATTTTCAAAAGCAAGCCATCTCCCTTCTGCATTCTCGACGAGTGCGATGCTGCTCTGGATGAAGCCAACAACCAACGCTTCAACCGCATCATTCAGGAATTCCTGGATCAGAGCCAATTCATCGTCATCACCCACTCCAAGCGCACCATGCAAATCGCCGACGTGCTTTATGGAGTAACCATGCAGGAACAAGGCGTCTCCCGCCGCGTCGCCGTGAAATTCGACCAGATCGATTCCCAAGGCCGCGTGAGCGCCGAGGCGATGAAGGAAGAAGCGACCGTCGCAGCTTAAAGGGTCGCGCTCCTATTCACATATTTTCCTCTCAGGAGAGCCGGGCCGTCCTCGGCCCGGTCCCGAAGCGAGGACGCTCTGGCTCTTCCAGCGAATGTAAAATCTTTCCCAATCAGCGCCACGCGCAGCAAAGCTGCGGGATATCTTTCGGTCCTCATTTTGCATTCCCACCATTCTCCGCTACATTCCCTCCAACTTTCTTCCGCGCGGAGGATTCATGTCGCCAAAACAAATCAATGTCTGTCTTATCGGCCAGAAATTCATGGGCCGCGCCCATTCCAACGCTTATCTAAAAGCGCCAAAATTTTTCCAGCTCCCCGCCAATCCGGTGATGCACACCATCGTCGCCCGCAACAAACCCGAGCTGGATGAATTCTGCAAACGCTGGGGCTGGCAGTACTGTACGACGGATTGGAAACATGCCGAGCAGGACCCGGAAATTGATCTCGTCGACGTGACCACGCCCAACAACATGCACCGCGAATTTGTATTGGCCGCCCTCGAAGCCGGCAAGCATGTTGCCTGCGAAAAACCCCTCGCTGCAACAGTAGAAGACGCCCGCATCATGCGCGACGCCGCCCGCAAGGCCAAAAAAAGCAAAACCTTCGTCTGGTACACCTATCGTCGTGTCCCCGCCGTCGCCTTCGCGCATCAGTTAGTCCAGCAAGGCAAGATCGGCCGCATCTATCACATCCGCGCTTACTACCTCCAGGACTGGGCAGGTCCCAATGTTCCATTGATCTGGCGCTTCGACAAAAAACAAGCTGGCTCCGGCTCCCACGGCGACCTGGGCGCTCACATCATCGACATGGCCCGCTTTATCACCGGTGAAGAATTCATCGAAATCATCGGCTCCACCCAGGACACTTTCATCAAGGAACGCACCATCCCCAGCCAGGGCTCCAAAGGCGGCATCGCCGGCGGCGCCAAAGCAGGCGGCGGTAAAAAAGGTAAAGTCAACGTCGACGACCACACCACCTTCCTTGCCCGTTTCTCCAGCGGCGCATCAGCCACCTTTGAAGCCACCCGCTTTGCCACTGGCAACCAGAATAAAAATGGCATGGAAATCAACGGCGAAAAAGGCTCGCTCATGTTCAATTTCGAAGACATGAATTACCTCTCTTTCTTCGACCGCACCGACGATCGTGCCACGCAGGGCTGGCGAAAAATTATGGTCACTCACGCCCCCGATCATCCCTACGCCCACGCCTGGTGGCCCGATGCGCACATCGTCGGCTACGAGCACACCTTCATTAATCAAGTCGCCGACATGATGATGGTCTTGGGCGGCAAAAAACCAACGGTTCCCATCCCCGATTTCGAAGATGCCTACAAAACCCAGCAAGTCCTTGAAGCCGCCGAGCGCTGCGCCGTCGAACGCCGCCCGGTGAAACTCAGCGAGATTCAATAAATGCAACCACAGAGGCACAGAGGCACAGAGGCACAGAGGCCAACTTGGCTTGTTAAGCCGTCCGGCCCAGCAAACCACCGAAAGATTTTTTAACCGCAAAGGCACGAAGGGCGCAAAGAAGAAATACGAGATTTGCATTTTTCTTCGCGCTCTTTGCGACTTTGCGGTTAAAAAGACTTATTAATTCGCGCTGCATACCAAGCGCGCCTCTGTGCTCTCTGTGCCTCTGTGGTTAAATCTCGTATTCTCTCGCCATGACCAGCCGACGCCTGCGCGCAGTGCTACTAGCAATCGTGCTGCTCGGCATCGCCCTGCGCCTGGCGCAATGGGCCTACGAATCTCCCCTCTGGCACGATGAATCCGCAGTGGTTCGCAACGTCGAGGCAAAGACCGCTGCCCAGCTCATGGGCCCCCTTTGGGAAAGCGTCGCCGCTCCTCCCGCATTCCTGTTCACTCTTCGCGGCATCTATATCGCATTCCATGACACTTCGTTATTTCACAATTCTGATCTTCTCTATCGCACACCCGCTCTCGTCTCCGGTTCGCTCGCTCTTTTTCTTTTCGCTTTGCTTTCCGCGCGGCTGCTGTCCCCCGCGATCGCAATTACAGTGTCGGCTCTTTTCGCTTTGTCCGACCGCCTGATCTGGCACAGCGTTGAAGTGAAACCCTATGGCACGGATGTTCTGGTGGCCTGCGTATTTCTATGGATATTCCTCGCCATCCAATCTCCAACGCGAAAAATTCTGCTTCTCTCTGCTGTTGCAGTAATCTCGATCTGGTTCTCTTTCCCCACGCTCTTTTTATACGCAGCGCTGATGCTGCTTTTGTTGATCGAGAACTTTCGTAATCCGCGCGCGGTTATGATGGGGATGATCGGCGGCGTTCTCTTCGCCGGATCGCTGGCTGCGGTGTATTTCCTCGATATTCGCCCGCAACGGAACGACAGTATTCGGGAGAATTGGATTTCCGATTATCTGCCACACAATCCTCTTGCCTGGCCTTCCTGGTTGTCCGCCGAGCTGTATCGACTTTGCGATTACTCCACCAAAAATATGGGCGGCATTTTTCTGGCGCTGGCGATTCTGGGTGGCGTCGCGCTTTGGCGGCGAGAGCAGACTCGGCGAATTCTCTGGCTGCTGGTATTGCCGGTTCTGGTCGCGCTCTCGGCCGCTTGTGCATGGCTCTATCCCTTCGGCGGCTCGCGCGCCACGCTTTTTTTAGTTCCGTGCGTCTTTCTCCTGGCTGGCTTTGGATTGCAATTTCTGCACAACCGATTTTCTCGGTGGGGGACTTGTCTATCGATTGGCATCAGCATTTTTCTGGTGATCTGGATGGGCGCGCTGGCGGGTTATCATCTGGTTTCGCCGCGCATGAAAACACCGGCGATTCGGCAACTCGCTAAGTTCGTGCATGATCATTACCAGCCGGGCGAGCCGGTTTATGTCTGGGCCGGGCGCAATGGCCCGGATGAATTCATCGACTATTGGGATCATCACGTCGGCCATCTCGGCGATCCGCTTTTTCTGCTTGCTCCAGATCACGAGCATGCTCAATTCTGGATCGTGCTGATCGACGCCACGGAATTCAAAGAAACCCTGAAGATGCCCGATCTGGTCGACGCGCGCGCCGCCGCAACCCAAAAATTCCAATTCTCCACGCGCGGCGGACAGGCGTATCTTTTCGAACGCAAATGACCCACGGCACAAGACCAAAACCTTCCGAAAAACTTTCCGAAAAAAATAGCCGTGATGCAACGCATCACGGTTAACCGGGACAAAGTTTCCTCCCGGCTATTGACACCATGGTCGATGAAAACACTTCAAAATCCTTGCTTTACGATATAATCGATTTCCGATGACTATCACCACCGCCGCACCGGAAATCACCGCATCGATTTCTCCTCCCACTGTATCGCCGCCGTCCAATCGCCTTTTCTCCCTCGATATCTTTCGTGGCGTCACCATGTGCGCGATGCTTCTGGTCAATAATCCCGGCAGAGGTGGTGTTTATGATCCTCTCGAACATGCTGCATGGAATGGTTGGACACCGACCGATCTGATTTTTCCATTTTTCGTTTTCATCATGGGCGTGGCGATCCCCTTCTCCATGGCCAAACGCCAGGCCACCCAATCGCGACAGACGTTATTCCTGCATGCACTGACGCGCGGGATGGCGCTGTTTCTTCTCGGAGAATTTGGTTATTCGATTCCCGGGATAGCCTCTGCTGCGCCGGTGCCGATTCTCAGGCTGATACGCATTGCGTCCGTTATTTTTCTAGCCATTGGTTTTTTCCTGCTCCTTTATCCTTGGAAATCCAAGCTATTTTCCCTGGCAATCCCGCCTGTTGTGGCAATCGCCTATCTCGCGGTGCTCTTTAGCCTCCATTTCTTCAATCACTATCTGATTAGCAATGGCGCAGTGCCCACCGATTATTCCTTCGGCACCGGGATTTTTAATCCCGACCACCTGCGTATTCCCGGCGTGCTGCAGCGCATCGCGATCTGCTACACCGTCGCTGCGATCTTCGCTCTGACCACCGATTGGCGTGGCATCGTCATTGGTCTGATCTTTTTCCTTTCCACTTATTCCCTTCTCATGCTCCTGGTTCCGTATCCCTCTCTTACCCAACCCGGCCAAACGGTGCACGGCAGACTCGAACATCAAGACAACCTCGCCCGCTATGTCGATACCACCGTGTTTGGTCCGCACAATTACCATTCCTATCCCGACCCCGAAGGTCTTCTCTCAACCCTTCCCGCTATTGGCAGCGCGCTGATTGGCCTTCTGGCAGGGCTTTGGCTCAAGACCCATCGCGATGCTGCTGTACGATGCGGACTTTTATGCATCTGTGGGATCGTGGCGGTTGCGCTCGGAGAGTTGCTCAACCGTTACCTGATGCCCATCAACAAACAAATCTGGACTCCCTCCTATGTGTTCTTCGCCGCCGGCCTGGCGCTGCTTTGCCTGAGCCTTCTTTTTTACATTTGTGACATCCTCTTTATCCGCAAACCGTTCATGCCATTTATCTGGTATGGCATGAATGCCATCACCGCATTCGTGCTGGCTGGTATTTTTGCCCGGCTGATGGGCGTGATTCCCAGCCCTGATTCTGGCATGCACCTCGGCGAATATCTGGCCAATCACTTGGCGATGATTGGCCAGCAAATTCCCTTCGGCGATCCAGCTAAAAATGGCTCCCTCGCCTTTTCGCTTGCCTTCGTCATCTTTGTGGGCGCTATCTTGGCGGTTCTCTACCGGCTGCGTATCTTCCTGAAAGTGTAGGCATAAACCCCTATTTGCAGGCAATTTACAAAATTATCGTTGACCAATTCCTAGTAGTAGCCTAGATTAATAGGTTATGGATGCCATAGTAGATTCTTATGTCAAATCGAAAGCTGCTCGGCATCAGCGGTTCGATGCTTCGATCGAAGAGAAAAATAGGCCGGACTTGGAACTCGACTCGCTCAATAGCGCCTTTGCTTCGGTCTCTCCAGAAAAAATCGTTTCGTGGGCGGCGTCGGAGTTTGGCGAATCGCTGGTGATGTCTTCCTCGTTTGGCGTGGAATCGGCAGCGCTGATTCATCTGGCGACCCGGCACCTGCCCCATATCAAAATTATTTTTGTCGATACAGGCTATCTGTTCCCAGAAACCTTCGCGTTCATGGAGCAGCTCCGTCATCGACTGAACCTGAACATCTGGACGTATCGCACACGCAATGATCCATTCACTTATCTCCGCAATACTGGCGAAGGCGATCCGACTTTTCGGCAGAATGTCGAAGGATGCTGCGCGGCAAATAAGAACGAACCCTTCGAGCGGGCCATGGCGGAATTGCAGCCGCGCGCCTGGCTACGCGGGATTCGGCGCAGTCAGGCGGAGACTCGGCAGGGGGTGCAATTCGTCGAAACTTCGCCGAGGTATAACTGCCTGGCGATTTCGCCTTTGCTGAACTGGTCAACCCGGCAGATTCACGAATATCTGAAACAGCACGATCTGCCCCGGCATCCGCTGTTTGAAAAAGGCTATACCTCGATCGGATGCAATCCACTGAGCTGCACGCGGCCGATCTCAATCGGTGAAGATGACCGCGCCGGGCGATGGACGGGCAAAGGCAAAATCGAGTGCGGCATCAATCTCACGGATTCATTGGATTCCGCGAAGCTCTAGCGAATTGATTCATTGTTAGTTGTGACTGTCGGTTATATTCGCCGCCCATGATCCGTCGGCGCGATGGTGAGAATTGGGTGCTGATTTCGCAAAGCGATCACGCTGCGCTGTCCGGCGAACTCGCCCCGCATGTGGGCGGGATGACATTTGCCAAGTTGGAAGAAACCGCAATCCATGCTTGCGCGCTGCATGATGCCGGTTGGCCGTTGCATGACGAATCACCGACTCTAAATCTTGACAGAAATCCGTTGGACGTTTTCGAAACCCCGCGCGAGCTGGGGCTATCGATCTGGGAAAAGTCTGCCGAAATTGCCGCCGAGGAAAATCCTTATGCGGGATTGCTGGTCAGTTTGCACTCGCTGCATTTGTCGGCGTTGCCGATGCCTGTGCCGGAGCGATTCGAGAATTCGCAGATGCGGCAGCGCTTTGAAAACAATAAATTTCAGCACAAGCAAATCGAATTACAGGAAAATTTGCGGCGCGAATTGGGAATGCAAACAGATATTCCCCTGACGCTCGGATTGGCATCGTCAGGAACTGATCCACGCGAAGATCAACTACTGTTTGATTTCCGTTGGCTGCAGACTCTGGATCAAATCAGCCTGGCGGTCTGTTGCACGCATAGTCCGTTTGATCGCGCGATGGTGTATGCAAGGCCGGGGCGGCGGATGACGGAATTACACCTGGCGCGCAGCGGTAATGATTTACTGGTTTCACCCTGGCCGTTTGAACAGCGCGAGCTTTCGTGCACGATTGCGGGGAGAGTAGTGCCGAACCAACCATGGGAATCGACCGAACTTTTTCGGCAGGCCTATAACCACGCTCCGGTCGAGCAGATCGAAGTGAGAATCAGGGAATCAGGATGAACGATGAAAAAGTGAATGCGAATCCCGATGTGCAGACTGTGATTGATTACGGTTCATCCGCCCCAACCGAGGCCTCGCCATGGCCGTTCTCGCCGTGGCTGTTTATTCCAGTTCTTTATGTCATGCAGGGGATGCCGGTCACCACCGCCCAGGAAATGTTTCTGGTCACGTTCAAGGATTTGCATCTGGCTAATCCATTAATCGCGGCCTGGACGAGCATTTTATCGCTCCCGTGGACGCTGAAATTGTTCTGGGCGCCGCTGGTCGATCTGAATTCCACGAAGCGGCGCTGGACCGTGGTGATGGAGATGTTGATCGCGGTAATGTTCGGGCTGATTTCCATTGCCGTGCTCTTCCCGCAATATGCGGGCGGGCATCCGCAGTGGGGATTTATCATCACGATTGGATTGCTGCTGTGCATGGGGATTTTTTCCGCGACGCACGACATTGCCTGCGATGGGCTGTATATGCTCTCGCTGAGCACGGCAAAGCAGGCGGAGTTCGTGGGCTGGCAGGGGACCTGGTACAAGCTGGGGCGAATGTTCTGCGTGGGGGCGATGGTGTGGGTAGCGGGAGAATTGGAATTTTTACATACCACTCCAGGACGTAGCTGGATGGTGGTTTTAATGATCTGCTTTGCAGTCTACGCGTCAGGGACGGTTTACAATTTTTTCATGCTCCCGGCGCCGTCGACGGATCGGCCCGGGAAAGAATCCGAGCCGGGGGAAAATCGTCGCGATATTGTGCGCACCCTGCTCGTGCTGCTTTTTGGCGGCGCGATTTTAATGCTGCTCAATGGAGGCATTCGCCTGGTCGGCGGAGAAGTGTTCAATCTTCTCAATCGTGGCCATGCGGGTATGGCGATCCTTCCACAATGGCAGGTGAGCGATAGAGATATGTATTTCTGGGGGATCATGCTGGGAGTAGGGGTGTTGCTGTCAATTATTTCCAGTTTGCTGGTTCGGTGGGCGCTGGCGGGATCGGTGATGGCCGAGTCGTTTATGTCATTTGTCCGCCAACCCGGCTTCTGGGCGATCATGGCGTTCATCATGTTTTATCGCTTCGGCGAAGCGATGGTGACGCGCGTTCTACCGCTGTTTTTTAAAGACCTGGGGGTCTCCACGCGCGAGCTGGGGTTGATCAATACGGCAGGAATATTCGGTATTATCTTCGGCGGCATCGTCGGAGGATTAGTGGTTTCCCGGCTGGGATTGCGAAAATCATTCTGGCCCCTGGCACTGGCGATGTATGCGCCGAATGTTTTCTATCTGATCATCGCGATGGGGAAAGACCAATTCGCCAATCCAAATGGGTGGCCGAATGTGTTGTTTCATGACTGGATCCTCTACGTCGCTACGTTTACGCACGAATTCGGCTACGGCATCGGCCTCGCAACCTATTCGCTGTTTCTTATGAATATCGCGCAGCGCAGCGCGTTCAAGACGGCGCATTATGCGTTTGGCACGGGGCTGAGCGCGTTGTGCATTTTGGTGGCGGGGATTGTCAGCGCGATTTTGCTGGCGAGCGTGAATTATGTCTGGTTTTTCATTGCGGTGTGCGCGCTGAGCGTGCCGGGGATGATTACGCTGCTGATTATTCCGATGGAAAGTTGATAGACGTTTATAACAGTGGCACTGAAGTGCCACCGCCGGTGAAGAGGCAGAAATGGGAAATTATTTTTAGATTCTGCTTGCGGATTCGTGCAGAGCGCTGCGGAAGGGGGAATCATCGCCGTTGCCAACGTCGGCGCATTGGATCATGAGGATTTGGATGCGCTTTTTGACCGGGTCGATCCATGCTTGCGTGCCATAGGCGCCGCCGTGGCCGAAGGTGCCGGGGGAGAGCGTTTCCGTGGTGCCCATGGGTTTTTCCACGATGGCAAAGCCCAGGCCCCAGGAGCTGCCCGGCACGAAGCCGACTTTCATCTTGCCGGTCTGGTTTTGAGTCATTTGTTGTATCGCCTGCTTCGACAAATACTGTTTCCCTTGCCAGGTTCCGTTGCACAAAAGCATCTGGCAAAAACGCGCATAGTCAGAAGCGGTAGAGAACAATCCACCATTGGCAGCGGGATAATGCTCGCGATGTCCGATTCGCTGCGGAAGCACTTTGATCGACGTCGCGGTGATCTTATTTTTTTCTCGCAAATATGATTTTGCCACGCGCTCCCACTGTGCTGGCGTGGGATAAAACGTCGTGTCCTTCATTCCCAGCGGCGCGAATAGACGTTCTGCTAAATAGATTTCAAACGGTTGCCCGCTGACAACCTCCACAACTCTACCGAGCGTATTGATTGACGATTGGCAGTAATCCCATTTTTCCCCCGGTGCAAATTTCAACGGCAAATCGAGAAAGGTGGGCATGAGCTGTTCAAGATTCTTTGCAGCGAAAGCCTTATCGCCGGGTGGCTCGGCAAGGCCACTGGTGTGGGTCAACAGATGCCAGAGTTTTATTTCATGTTTGATTCCATCGGCTGTTTTTAACTGTGCAAAGCCAGGAATATATTTCGCCACTGGATCGTTTACCGATAATTTTTTCTCATCTGCGAGCATCATGATCGCCGTGGCGGTAATCAGCTTGGTCATCGACGCGATCCAGAAAATCGAGTCGGTCTGCATGGGCAGATGTTTTTCGATATCGCGCAGGCCCACGGCGGAGAGATGCAGGATTTGCTGATCATCAGCCACGAGCGTGACTGCTCCAGAAAGCTCTTTGGCGTCGATGAACGGTTGCATGACCGCGTCAATTTTTGATGAACTGTGCATGACAGTAATTATGAGGCATGGAACGTCGAAACTCGAATTATTTAGCGGCGTGTCCGAAGGACCGCGCTGGATAGCGCACCCCAATGCGGTGCTGCGCACTCGCCGCTAAATATTGGCAGAGAAAATTTCGAGAATTCGATCATTCATAAATGATTCGAATTTGGTCATTTGCTCTTATACTCCTGGCCCATGCCGATGATGCTGGCTGTATTTGGTCCGTACGACTGGGCTGTCCTGGTCGCGTACTTTGCGCTGGTTACCGTGGTCGGCGTCGCGGTGGCGCGCAAGGAGCAAAATGCTGACGAATATTTTCTAGGCCATCGCTCGATTCCCGCCTGGGCGGCGGCGCTATCGCTCGTGGCGACGATGCTCTCAGCAGCGACCTTCGTCGGTGTGCCCGATGCGGCGTTTGCCACGGATATTTCGTACCTGAGCCTGAGTATCGGCGGCATCATCGCGGTCTTTATCGTCGGACTGATTTTTGTGCCGCGACTTTATCATGCCGGCAGCGTGACGATTTACGGCTTCATCGGCCAGCGTTATGGGGATAACGCGCGAATGGCCATCAGCTGTATGTTTATCCTGGGCCGTCTGCTCGCTTCGGGCTCACGGCTTTTCATGGCGGCTCTTCCTGTGTGCCTGCTCATGTTCGGCGCCAAACAACCGAGTCTGGAACAACTGATCCTGTCGATTTGCCTGATCACCGCGGTCGGCACGTTTTACACAACGATCGGCGGCGTGCGCGCAGTGGTCTGGGTGGATGTGATTCAATTGATCATCGTGATCGGTACAGCATTCTTGAGTATTTGGCTATTACTACATCGCATTCCGCTGCACTTCGGGCAGATCTTTCAATTGCTGGCGCATTCCAATAGCAAAGGGCACGACACCAGCAAGCTCCATCTGCTCGGCTTTTCTTTCGATCCCACGCTGAATTACACATTCTGGACCGCGATCATCGGCGGGACGTTTCTCAATACCGCAACGTATGGCGTCGATCAGGACTTGGCCCAACGATTCTTAGTCACGCGCTCGGCCTGGCGTGGAAGCATTTCTGTCATCAGCGCTCAGCTGATCAGCATTGTGGTGATCTGCCTTTTTCTTTTTATCGGTCTATTGCTTTACATTTTCTATCAACGGCCGGAGGTCATGCATGCGAATCATGGCACTCCCGCAAATGGCATTTCGATCTATCCATGGTTTCTACTGAATGAATTGCCAACCGTTTTTTCCGGCATATCCATCGCTGGCTTTTTCGCGATCGCCCAGGGATCAATGGATTCAGCGATGAACGCATTAGCCTCGAGCATTGTTGCAGATATCTGGCTGCCCTTGCGCGCTCGGCGCAATCCGCAGGCTCCTGCTCAAACACAGCAACATGCATCGAAATTCATCGTTGCTGCAGTGGGCGTTTTGCTGTGCGCTTTCGCGATCTTCTGCGCGATTATTTATAACCCAGAGAAAAAGACACTGCTGGATTTCGCACTCGGCGTGATGACATTTGCATTCAGCGGAATGCTCGGCGTATTTCTGGCAGCGCTGCTTACCCGCAGAGGAAATGGAGCAAGCGTAATCGTCGCATTGTTGATGGGCGTGCTGATGGTGACCCTGCTTCAGGATCGCATCATGCAATGGTGGACGGGCCATCTCTTTGGTTCGCCGCATACATTGGCGTGGCCGTGGTGGATGCCGATTGGCACGACAGCAAGTTTCATCTGTTGCGTACTGGGTTCGCCGAAGCGGCGAGATGTTTAGAACAGTGGCACTGAAGTGCCACCGCCGGCGAGAAAATGCGTTTCTCGATCATTTTATATCTACCACTGCTACTTCGAACGGCGATAGCGTGATGCTCGCATCATGCAATTTCAAAACCTGAGGCGGATTTTCGCCGGTGGATAGATCAACCATCTCAATACGTTTAGCTCGATCTGATAGCTGTACCGTCTGCTCCACATTGCGCTTATTAATCAATAACAGCCGCCGACCATCATGCGTTTTGTATCCCTGTGCGAGCAGGCCAGGATTCGCTGGCTCGCACGCTGTCGCCATCATCGCATCACCCGGGCCAAAATGTTCTTTAATTAATTGCAGCACACGGAAGCGCGCATTGGGCTTGCCGTTGTTCCAATCGATCATGCTCACGCTGGGAAACTGCGATGGGCATCCCACCAGCTGCGATTCTCCAGCCACATCGATGCCTTGCTTGCTCAAGCCGACATAGACATACGCATAGAGTGCCGCGGCAGCATTCCAATAGATCGGCGTGATCCGCTTATACGCTTCCGGCGAATTATCATCCGGCAGAATCACGCCGAGTTCGTCGATGGTGGTTTTGGTTTCGGGGCTTAAACGTTTGCGGATCTCCTCGGCATGCCGAACCGTCTGCAGAAAATTATCCGCTTCCGCGAAAAAAGTATCCTGCCATTGATCGGCGGTCTGTCCCCCTCTTGGCGTGGCGTAAAAATGATACGAGATAAAATCCAGCGGCACGCCGGGCCGATGATTTTTATGATCCAGAAAATACGCAAAGAACGGCGAATTTTTCGGCGCCATCAGCGCCATGCCCACGAACTGCGTTTTGGGCGCAACCGCCTGGATTGCTGAAACAATCGCATCGTACATCGCCGTATAAGTTTTCGGCGACATGTGATGCTCCCCCTCGATTTCGTTGAGCACTTCCCAGTACGGAATCGAATAGTGATATCCCGAGTGATGATACTTGCCGTTCTCGTCGGTAAATCCGCCGTCGGTGTACCAGCTCACCAGCCGGGCATAATAATCCGCCACCTCTTTCATGGACGGATCGCGCAGCTCCGTGCCTTGCTCGTAATCCCACGTCACTTGATTTGGATCAGCTGGATATGCAACGGGTTTCGGCGTCACATACATCCACTGCGGGATTGTACTGAAATTAATAATCCGGCTATGCCCCTTCGTGGCGTTGAAAAAATCAATCGTCATCGGATCGATCAAACTAAAATCCCATGACGTCCCCTGCGCCGTTGGCGGCGAAAGCTCCGCCACCGCCAGCTTTGGATAAGGCAGCCACGGCACATAGCGCACATAATCCGCTTTCAATTTCTTTACCGCTTGGTACGCCCCATCATGCACCACATTTCCTCGCCGCAGCGGCGGATTGACCACCACCTGCAAGGTCGGCGTGGTACGCGAAATGTATTCGGCATGATTCCAATCAATCGAAACAGCGGTGGATGTGCTCGGTGCGCTTTGCGCGTTAAGCGGCGAAGCACAACCCACAGCCAATAGCGCGGCGGCAAGAATTAAACCCTTTTTCATATACCGCTGGTTTACCACTACGAGCTAATTTTCAAAAGCCCAGGCAGCCTCCCCGCAAGTTGAGCCGGGACATCTTCGCTCCGAACCAAAGCGGATAAACTTTTCCGCCAAACACCAACAATTCACAAAAATCCAATTTGGCGGGAATTAATATGTGTTGTAACATTGCCGGGTCGTAGCAGGCTTGCAAATATCTGTTTGGAAATGACTTAAGTCATTATATAAAAGGGATTTGCAGTCAAATAACGTGGAAGGACAATGCGTAAACGGAGTATTCTACCCCTTGTCTGTCTCCCTGCCATCGGTGCACTCCCAGCCATGGGTGGGCCGGTGGTTACCATTGGCAATTATTCCGTCCCCGCTGGCCATCCCGTAGTTGTGCCAGTTGCAGTGACCAATACCGACGCTGCTGGCACCGATGATATCGAAGGAATGACCTTCACCTTCCAGATCGCCAACGGCATCGCTTCTCTCCCCTCGATCACTTCGATTGATCTAATCACCGGCAGCGTCTGGGCCTCTGGTGCCTCTGCTGCAGACGTCTACCAGGCTCATGGAGCGCCACAGACACAATATGATTCGCTCGGCATCCTCACCGATAACCAAGGTGAATATATCAACGCCAACGGCACGCTCGGCACCGTGGCCATCAACACCAGCGGCGCTGCTCCCGGTATTTACACCCTTCGCATGACCGGCACGCTAACCGCCGGCGACGATTCCGTTTTCTCCACCGGCATCGGTGCAACCGTCCCCGCAACTTTCAATCTCGGCCAGCTCACCATCACCGCTCCCTCCATCACCTGGGACAATGCTGGCGCAACCGGCAACGGCACCGCTTGGGACAGCATCCAACAGAATTTCAGCGATGGGACCAATCCCATCGTCTACGCCCCCGGGGATCTAGTGACCTTCAACGACACCAACAATAATCATTACACGGTAAACATCCCGACCGCTGTTTCGCCCGTCTCCATCACCGTCAACAGCACCGGCAACTATTCTTTCACCGGCGCCGGCGGAATCAGCGGCGCCACCCCACTCACTAAATCCGGCACCGGCACCCTCACGCTCAATACCCCCCTCACCTACACCGCCGCGACCACCGTCTCGGCTGGCAAATTATCCCTCCAAACCAACCTCACCACGTCGGTAATTTCTGTCGCCAGCGGCGCGACCCTGCAATTACAGGCTGGCGCATCCATCAACAACGATACACTATCCCTCGCAACCGGCGGCACCCTGGATATCACCTCCAACTCCGAAGCCTTTAACACCAACGCCTCCGGCCACAGCGTTCCAGCATTGTATGGTCTGATCCAATCCGCCAACGATCACGGCAAGTGGGACGGTACCGGCATCACCAGCAGCCTGATCGCCCTGCACCCCGGTACCGCCATCGGTTACAAAGTCTCCGGCATAACCTTCACCGCAAAATACACCTGGCTTGGCGACACTGATTTGGGCGGCGTGGTAAACAATACCGATCTCCTGGCCATGTCTCCCACCGGCACCACCTGGGCCACCGGCGATTTCAATTACGACGGCAAAGTAAACGCCGACGATTACGCCCTCTTCCAACTCGGCGCTGCCGAAAGCCACGGCAACAACATCAGCACCATCCTCCCCGAGCCGGGAGCGATGACGGCAATGATGGCATGCGCGGTTGCAATCCTGTCAAGAAGGCAGAAATCCAACAAAAAGCCCCGCACATACGTGCGGAACTCCGAATGGAGTTGAGGTTTTACTTAAAGCTTCTAAAAATAGTAGCATAGGCGTTTCGCCCATGTTTAATTTTGTCCGACATGGGCGAGACGCCCATGCTACGTAGGGTGGGCATCAATCGCACTTTTAGAAGCTCTTAAAAAAAGGTGTCCGTTCGACTAACCCCATCTTCGCGCCGATGATTTGATCCGGCATCATGCGACACATACTTGGAGGTGTCGCATGGAAGCAACGGTTAATGGAACAGCTGAAGCCTGGCGGCAACGGATTGCCATGCAGCGATC